>CAZEQQ010000007.1:0-19980 GCA_964514425.1 uncultured archaeon | reverse complement strand
AGAAATATGTCTATAAATTTTTCAATACAGAAATTTGTGAAGGCTCTTCAGAAATGAAGAGTTTGTTAGGTGGAAAAGGTGCAAATTTAGCCGAAATGACTAGTATAGGTTTACCTGTTCCCCCTGGATTTGTAATTACTACTACAGCATGTATTCATTACTTAAAGAACTCTAATCAATATCCTGAAGGATTAGAACAAGAAGTAGATACAACCTTGAAAGCATTAGAAGGAGTATGTGGAAAGAAATTAGGGGATCCTTCTAATCCTCTATTAGTTTCAGTGCGCTCTGGTTCCGTTAAAAGTATGCCTGGTATGATGGATACAATTCTGAATTTAGGAATGAATGATGAAGCAGTTGAAGGTTTAGCTAATTCTACAAACAATCCTCGTTTTGCTTACGATTCATATCGCCGTTTTATATATATGTTCGCTGATGTTGTAATGGATTTAGATAAAAGTAATTTCGAAAAACCTTTAGAGGAAATGAAGCATAAATTAGGTGTAAAAAATGACTCTGAACTTTCCGCAGACTCTTTAAAAGAATTAGTAAAAATAAATAAAGCAATATATAAAGAACACTTAAAAGAGGACTTCCCACAAAATCCAAAAGATCAATTGGATAGAGCAATACGTGCAGTTTTCCGCAGTTGGAATAACCGCCGTGCAACTGACTATAGAAATTATCATGGCATTCCACATGACTTGGGTACAGCTGTAAATGTACAAACAATGGTTTTTGGCAATAAAGGTGATAGTTCTGCAACCGGTGTAGCATTTACACGCAATCCCTCTGATGGAACAAAAAAACTTTATGGTGAATATTTGATAAACGCCCAAGGAGAAGATGTTGTTGCAGGTATCAGAACTCCTGAGCCTATTGAAACATTAAAAGATAAAATGTCTGAAGCTTATAATCGTCTTTACGAAATCTCCAATCTCCTTGAAAATAAGTACAGAGATATGCAAGATATGGAATTTACTATTGAAGAGGGAATATTATATATGCTTCAAACGCGTAGTGGAAAACGTACTGGTATAGCTGCAGGAAAAATAGCTTTTGACCTTGTTGAAGAAGGGCTTATCTCAAAAGAAGAAGCTATACTAAGAATAGAACCCTCTGATGTTGAAAATTGTTTATTCCCCAGTATAAATTGGGAAAAAATAACACCAGGTGCTCCTGTAAAACAAATCAAAGAAGACATGAACAAGAAACAATTAGGGTACGGTCTTGCAGCGGGAGCTGCTGCCGCAACTGGTCAAGCCTATTTCAATGCTGATCGTGCCAAAGAAGCTGCAGATAGAGGAGAAGATGTAGTGTTAGTAAGAGTAGAGACTACACCCGAGGACTTTCATGGAATGGCAGCTAGTAAAGGAATTCTCACAATGAAAGGAGGATTAACCTCTCATGCTGCTATAGTTGCACGACAAATAGGAAAAGCTTGTATTGTAGGAAGTGAAACTGGCGGAATTCTCATAAATATCGAACAAAATACACTCATAGGTAATGGTATAACTATTAAGGAAGGTGAATGGGTAACAATAAATGGGGATGAAGGTACCATCTATGAAGGTAAATTGCCTACTCGTCCAGCAGAGCTCCCTGAAAACATGACAAAAATCTTAGAGTGGGCGGATGAAGTTGCTCATCTAAAAGTTAGAGCAAATGCGGATAAACCTGACCAATTTAAGAAGTCATTAGAATTTGGAGCTACTGGTATTGGCTTATGTAGAACAGAGCATATGTTTTTTGATCACTTAGAACTTGTTAGATCTATGATATTGGCAAAGAAAGAAGAAGATAAACAAGCAGCTATTGACAAATTAGAACCTCTTCAACAAGCAGATTTTGAAGGACTCTTTGAGGTTTCAGAAGGAAAACCCGTTGTTATTAGACTTATTGACCCTCCTCTTCACGAATTCTTACCAAGTGAAGAAGATTTACTCATAGAAATTTATGAAGCTCGTTTAGCTGGAAAAAAAGAAGAAGAACTAGAAACTCAATACAAACTTCTAAATATTGTAAAAGAAATGCACGAGCAAAACCCAATGCTAGGACTTCGTGGATGTCGTTTAGGAATAACTATGCCTTCAGTAACAAGAATGCAAGCTAAAGCAATATTTCAAGCTGCTGCAAAGGTTAAAAAATCTGGCAAGGATGTCTATCCTGAAGTAATGGTTCCATTAATAGGTTTTAAAGGTGAATTTAGACATCAAAGAACAATTGTTGATGAAGTAGCAAAAGAAGTAATGGAAAGCGAAGGTATTGAGTTTAAATACCTCGTGGGAACAATGATTGAAGTACCAAGAGCTGCATTAACCAGCGCTGAAATTGCTGAAAAAGAATTTGGTGCACAGTTTTATAGTTTTGGTACAAATGACTTACATCAGATGGCTTTAGGCTTTTCTAGAGATGATGCTGGACCATTTATCTCTAAATATCTTGAAATGAATATAATGGAACATGATCCTTTTGTGAGCATTGACGAAACAGGTGTAGGTAAACTCATGAAAATGTGTGTGGACGATGGAAGAGAAGTTAACAAAGACTTAGAAATGGGTATTTGTGGTGAGCAAGGAGGCGATCCTAAATCTATAGACTTCTGCCATAGAATAGGTTTAGACTATGTTTCATGTAGCCCTTACAGAGTCCCAGTAGCTAGATTAGCCGCAGCACATTCAGCTTTGAAAAACAAATAAAGAGATCTTATTCTCTTTCTACTTTTTTATTATAAGAAAATTTTTTTAAAATTCATCCAATAAGAGCTTCCTATAGTTATTATTTTCTATTACTTTAACTTTCAACTCACCCTCAGTTTGTGTTTATATATTCTCTTGAAGATAGTATAGTAAAGAAAATAAGTGTGTAAAGGGATAAAAATGATGGTGATAGATTCTAAAAAAAATAAACTTCAAAGAAATAAAACAAACGAAAAAAATGATTACAAAGATGTTAATATCATATATGATAAAATAATGGATATGAACCTTGCAATAAGATATATTGAAAGTATTGAAAATATAATTTATAACTCAAGTAACGATTTTAATATGGATATGAACCTTAAAGAATCATCAATTGAGAATTTACTATTACTAAAAGAAAAAATTATACTGAATCTGTCTGAATTACAAACAAAAGCAGTAACTATAAAGCAACGATTTGATTAATACTATCCAAAAAATATTCAATATCCTCGATGAAATCAAATAGAGATCTAACAATTTCTGATTTTAAAGATGTTCTATTTAATGTTATTAATTCTTGCAACATCTGAATGTTAGTTTGCGTGTTTGTTATTTCAGTACAAATTCCAATAATGTCTTGATCTTCGATTGAAACTAAAAGTTCCTTTAAAATCTCCACAATATAGTAAATTTTGTTGTTGATACCTCCTGATTCACTATGTTCTTCAATTGAAATTTGTGTTGCTATCTCTTGAGCCTTTGTTATTATATCGTCATAAGCAATTTCCATAATAGATATAACTAATTCATCCACTTTTAATCCACCAGTGCTATTATCTGTTTTTCTTAAATTTGTTAAACCTAACCTACTTTTTGTTTGATCTAATTCATCTTCTAACCATTCAACATAATTTGGCTTAATTACTATCTTTCTATCTCGAACTAATCTATCCACAGTGGTAAAATCCTTAAGCTCAGGAACAGGATGATAATAATCGCTCTTTATTTCTGATTTTGTAATAAATTCTGGATATCTCTCATAAACATATGATATTAATTGTTTTAGATTATAATTTCGAAAATCATAACATAAATCTTCAATCAATTCGTCGTAAATAGCAGGAACATTTGTCTCTAAGAGATATTGTTCTCCGTGTTCTGTAATTTGAAAACGGTGGTTTTTTTCTCCCTTTATTCTCTCCATCTCTTCATGTTCGATATATCCATACTCTATAAGCTGATTGATTTCTGATTGTAATGTTTCACAGAAAGGACCAAACTTATAGGGAACAAATTCATATCCAACATCAAGGTTATAATTCTTTTCTAAAAGAAAAACAAGCTTCTGAAACTGCACTCTTCCTTGGATATAACCCATGTGTTTCAAAATGAGTAAAGGTATAAGGTGACGGGGCATCTTACTAGTATTTAGAGAGATTCATATTTAAAGTCATTTGAAATTTCACTCTGATTTTAGTATCATTTGGAATAATCGAATAAATAACATTAGTACATACCTTCATAAATCTAATTAGAGAAAGCAAGAAGAAGAGTTAGAATGAGAGTAAATAATCTAAACCTACCTTATGTTTTAATAATTATAGCCGCAATTATCTGGGGAACAAGTTTTGTTGCTGTGAGATGGGGTTTAGAATATTTACATCCTACGATTTTTGCCTTTCTAAGATTTACATTAGCATCTTTGATTTTTCTTCCGTTTGCGCTAAAAAAATTTAAGAACATAAAGCAATTACTCTTAACAAAAGCAATTATTGCAATAGGTTTTTTCAACTCTCTAGCGTTTATTTGTCAATTTATCGGACAACAATTTACAACAGCTGGTAAATCTTCACTGTTTGTGAATTTTTACATAATAATTGTGCCACTAGTGGCACCTTTATTTTTGAAAGAAAAGTATTCTTGGAAAGTGTTAGTAAGTGCAGTGATAGGTTTTGTAGGAGTGTTTTTTGTCACAACTAATTTAAACTTTCAACAAATAGCAGAAGGAACTGTGAAAGGCGATTTGATAACCTTAGGTTCGGGTATAGGTTGGACTTTTTACATAATTATAACTAAAAGATTTTTAGACAAAAATGAAAAAATTAGTGTTTTAGAGTTGTTTTTTGGTACTACATTATGGACCTCCCTTTTTCTTGCTCTTGTTTTACCTTTTGGAATAGTAGGTCAAACAATTGAAGGAATAACTGCACAGTTTACTTGGCAAGCGATTACAGCACTATTATATCTGTCTTGCTTTTGTACAATTGGGGCATTTATTTTATACGTGTATGGGTTAAAATTGGCAAATGCAGGAGAAAGTAGCATCTTATTACTAATAGAAGTTTTGGTTTCTTTCACACTTGAAGGCTTTGTTTACAAGGAGATCCCCGCCATATGGACCATCGTAGGAAGTGTGATGATCCTTTTTGCTGTTGTTCTAAATTCTGTTCAGTTTAAATTAATAAAGCGAAACTAATATGAATGAAAATCTTTTATGTAATTAGAGGCTAGAATGATACAAGAAGCTTGGTTAAAAGAAGAGTTCCCTATTATAAAAAACAAAGTCTATCTTAATACTGCTGCTACAGGTGTTCTGCCCCAGAGTACAGTGAAAGCGATGACAAAGCACCTCCATGAACATGCTATGAATGGTGATGATAAATTTTCTTATTTTTTGGAACAAATGAAAGAAGCAAAATTAAAAGTTTCTAAACTAATTAATTCTAACGAACATGAAATAGCTTTCTTAAAAAATACGGGTGATGCAATAAATACAGTTGCTTATGGATTAAATTGGTCCAAAGATGATGAAATAATCATTAATGATCTTGAGTTTCCTTCAAACTATACGCCTTGGTCTGCTATTGAGCAAGTGTTTAAAGTTAAAAGAAGAATAATTCGTTCGAATGATGGATACATTGAACCTGAACAAATAGCAGAAACTATTAACAAAAAAACAAAACTGATTGCTTTATCTTTTGTTCAATATTCTAGTGGAGCAAGAATGCCCGTAGAGGAAATAATTTCAATTGCAAAAGAAAGGGATGTTCTTGTGTTGCTTGACGCTATACAAGGTATAGGAGTTTTACCATTTGATATAAATAAAATAAAAGCAGACTTTGTAGCATGCGGTGGACATAAGTATCTAATATCTCCATTTGGTGTTGGTTTTTTGTATGTCAAAGAAAATGTTATGGAAAAACTTGTCCCCCCTTTTAGAGGCTGGCTGAATTATGACCCTTTAGACAACTATGACTTAGAATCAAAAACATTTGCAAAAGATGCAAGACGTTATGAAATGGGTAACCCCGCATTTTCAAATATAATAGGTATGGCTCAATCACTAGATTTACTATTAAAAGTTGGTATATCAAATATCACTAGAAAAGTTGAAACTATGATCTCTTTATTATTAGAATTATTTGAAGAAAACGGCTATAGTAGGCGATTTAAATATATGCACGAATCACATAAAAGATCGGGTATTATAAATTTCATACCAAAAAGTGACCCAAATTACATCGTGCAAAAGATGTCTGATATGAATATTAGTATAGCTGCCAGATTTAATGGCATAAGAGTATCTCCTCACCTATACAACTTTACTTCTGATATAGATAGATTCATTGAAAAGCTAATTAAAATCGATAAAAAATAAATGTGTAAATTAAAAATTTAACAACAAACATCCTAGTTAGTAGCAAAACTTTTATTGCTTTTTTGAATGCTTAATCCTAATGCAAATTGAAGAAGATAAAATAAAAAAAATTGTTATAATCTGTCTCATAACCAGTGGTCTAATCGCTATAATATCTACATTCGTGATTATTTATGGTTTTGGAACTGGTCCTGGTAATAATAATCTGGATAAAATAATAAATGATTTCTTTTATGATAATAGAAGTCTGCTACTGGCTAATATATTCTACCACTTAACAAATTTGGGACATTTATTAGCCTATATTGGTTTTGGCTTAGCTTTATATTACTTATGGGACAAGAAAAAAGCATTTAGAATCATTGTTACACTATTTATATCAACTGCAGTAAATGCAATTGTAAAATATATCTTCAATGAACCTAGACCCCCAACTGAAATGTGGTATAAAGCCGAAGAAACTAGTCCTGGTCTGCCTAGTGGGCATACACAAATGGCTACAACATTTTGGGGTTTGATAACAAATTATATCACAAAGAGTTGGTTTACTACTTTCGCAATATTACTTATAACTTTGATTGCATTTTCGCGAATATATCTCAGTATACATTGGTTTAGTGACGTGTTAGCTGGATTAGGAATAGGCTTAGTTATATTAGGGATATATCTTTTATTGGGTGAAAAAGTTGCACTCCATATTTCCCAATCTTCGTTTCTTAAAAAACTATTGTATAGCTTTCTAAGTTTTTTGATACTAGTTATTCCCCTCGTTTTGCTAATTGAAGAACCTTTATTAAGATTAGAACAATTAAAACTAATAGCTTTATTTGCTACTGCTTCTTTGTCCTACGCTGTTGAAGGAAGACTAGTGGATTATAATTGTAAACCTGATAAAAAATACAAGTACCTTGTTCGTGCTCTTATTGCTGCCATTACTTTTGGTATATTCTACTTTGGCTTGAGTTTTTTATTCACATTAATAATCGAATCTTCTCCTTGGGAACCTGGAACTAAAATAACTCTAGATTTAATTAGATATAGCCTTTTAGGGCCTGTAATTGTACTATTAGGTCCTTGGATTATTACAAAACTCAAAATGTAAAATTTTCCTTCTTTCTTTTTTAATTAATGGAATAGTAGAAGACTTATCGTTTCATCACTAATCTGCCATACATTTTTATATACTCTCACATGGTACCTTTTTATTAATTTAATAATGTCGTCCAACATTATATTTTTAAAGTAAATTGGGTTTGGCTAAAATAGAAGTAAGAGGATTTAAAATGAGCGAAGAAGAATCCATTAAGTTATTAGGCAAATGGAGCTTTGATGAAGTAGAAGTAACTGATTTAGGGTTAGAACGATATATCTCTTTACGTCCTGTGTATATACCTCATTCTGGTGGAAGATATCAAGATCAAAGATTTAAGAAAGCAGAAATGAATATAGTTGAAAGATTTGTCAACTCATTAATGAGGAAAGAAAAAAACGCAGGAAAAAAACAAAGGATCATAAATATGTTGAAAATATCCTTCGAAATAATGAATCAAAGAACCGGAAAAAATCCTATTCAAATATTAGTCGATGCAATATGTAATGTAGCCCCAAGGGAAGAAACAACCCGAATAACATTTGGTGGGGTAGTAAATCACTCAGCAGTTGACATAGCGCCTTTAAGAAGAGTTGACCTAGCTTTAAGATTTTTAGCTGTAGCGATAAAACAACAATGTTTCAATAATGTTAAAAGCGCAGAAGAAATTATTGCTGAAGAATTAATCCTAGCTGCAAATGATGATGGAGCTAGCAGAGCGGTAAGAAAGAAGCAAGAAATGGAAAGAATTGCTTTATCCGCAAGATAAAGACGTGGTGAAAAAAATGGGTAAAAGACCAGCTAGTTGTTATAGATATGTTAAAGGTCCTGCGTACACTAGAGTTAAAAAATATATACGTGGTGTGCCTGATTCAAGAATACGTGCATTTGATGCTGGAAATAGAAAAGGTGAATTTCCTGTACATATACACTTGATTGCTGAAGAAAGAGGGCAAATAAGACATAATGCATTAGAAGCCGCACGTATGGGTGTAAACAGAATTTTGCAGAGGAAAATTGGAACTCCCAATTACCATTTAACAATAAGAGTTCATCCTCATCATATATTGCGAGAAAATAAAATGATGGCTGTGGCAGGAGCGGATCGTATACAAGATGGAATGAGACTATCTTTTGGAAAAGCAACCGATCGCGCCGCTAGAGTAAAACAAGGACAAGAGCTACTAACAGTAAGAACAACTGCTAAACACTATAACAGTACTCTAGATGCATTAACAAGAGCAAAACATAGGTTTTCCACTCCTACTTCCTTTAAAATAGGAAAAGGAGAAGGCGAAGTTAAAAAATACTTACAAAAGAAACAAGAAGAAAGTGCATAAACTCTCTTCTAAAACTTTCTAAGAACCTAAGTACAAACATACAAAAACATAAAAACATTAACAAAGTTTGAAGTATAAGGCTCGATAGCTCAGCAGGCTGGAAAAAAGTTAGACGAATTGACTAACTTTTCGGTTAGCGCAAGACTCATAATCAAAGTAAAAACAGGGTTAGATGAGCATGCTGAACTCAGATGAGAAATCTTGAGGTCGCGAGATCAAAACTCGCTCGAGCCACCATTTTTTAATAATGAATAATTTATTTGTGTTTTAGTTTTTATTCCCGAAGTTATCTTTCAAGAGAAAAACATAAATATGTTCGAAAGGGAAGTTTATTGATTAAAATGACAAAAGCTATAGTAAAAACAACTAAAGGTGAATTTGAAATAGAATTTTTTGATAATGAAACGCCAAATACAGTGAAAAATTTTGTTTCATTGGCAGAAAAGAAATATTATGATGGTGTGACTTTCCATCGGGTCATAAAAACCCCCCCATTTGTGGTACAAGGCGGAGATCCAACAGGTACTGGTGCTGGTGGTCCTGGATATAAAATTCGTGATGAATTCAACAACTCTGTTCAAAAACATGTCTTAGGTGCATTATCAATGGCGAATAGTGGACCCAATACAAATGGAAGTCAGTTTTTTATTGTGTTAAATGAAGATAATTGTAAGCATTTAAACAATAAACACACCGTTTTCGGCAAAGTAGTTAAAGGCTTTGATATAGTAAAAAAGATAGATCAAGGCGATAAAATGGAAACAGTAACAGTTGTTGAGAAATCCGAAAAAATAGCCAATCATCAATTAGTAACAATATAACTGCTGAATGATGATTTCTTCTTTTTTTAAAAAATTTCAATAATTAATACTTATTTTAATCTTTTCTCAAAATTGTAGTCACTATTTAGATTACTGAACCTTCCGACATAAATCTTTACCCCTTTGTTTCCGATGGAATTGATTTTTATTTGAAAGAGTAATTGTTTCTTAATCGAAGGAGAAGGATGATAGTTTTGCAGACATGGCGATCCTTCTCAAATTTAATATGTAGACTAGTATACTTTAACTCTAAAGAAAAAATGTGACATCATTCGTCTTATCAAATTAGTAGCAAATATTTTCCTTGAAATTTCTTAATCTGATTGGTGTTTAATCAGTGTCTTTTTATTTAACATTTCTAGTTTCATATTATGCCTTTTCGTATCCCCTTAAAACCACTTGAAATTAATCATTTAGCCACAATAGCAGATTTTCAATTTGGCGCAGGTACAGGAAAATTCCTTTCAACTTTAAATCTAAAAGCCGAACACTCACCTAAAACAAAAAGGATGAAATTTATTTATTACAATGATGAGCGTATTTTCTCTTATAGAGTTAATGATGGCTATTTGATACCTTCAATATATGGCGGTATTTTAATTTATTCAGAAGGTTTTGGGTTAACTGTTATTGCCAACAACGATGCTGAAACTTTCGTGAAGCAAGGAAAAACACTTTTTGCGAAGTTTGTTGCAGATGCAATGGATTCAATCTCCTCACAAGACGAGGTATTTGTTATAAATGAAAAAAAAGAGTTTATTGCAGTAGGAACCGCCTTACTACCCGGTTCATTGATGAAAACAATAAAAAAAGGAAGTGCCGTGAATATAAGAAAGGGTATTGAAAACAGTTAACCTTTCTTTGTTTTTAATTT
Organism: uncultured archaeon; assembly: GCA_964514425.1. Classification (GTDB taxonomy): domain Archaea; phylum Asgardarchaeota; class Heimdallarchaeia; order Heimdallarchaeales; family Heimdallarchaeaceae; genus CAZEQQ01. The sequence continues at coordinate 9,510 of CAZEQQ010000007.1, read as the reverse complement.
TACAATTGCTCCTGCTAAATCTCCATTCTCTTCTTCTAATGCTTTTTTTGCTTCTTTCTCACTGGCTCCTGTTTGACTCATAATTAGTTTGACATCATCTTCAGAAATAGAAATTGGAGATGGAACCGTGGGTGATGCACCTACTCCTTCTGTTGTTCTTGGTCTTTCGATGCCCGATCCCATTACCTGATAAATCTCTGCTCCCATTCTAATTCTAGACACTTCTGGCTGTGAGATGTGTATCTCTTTATCTGCAAATCGGATGATTACTTCCTCAACTCCTTCTAGCTCATCAGTTTTCATCTTTCCTTGCATCTGTTTCATTCTTCTTGGTGACATAGGACCTTTTCCCATCATAACCATACACCTCAATTACTCTGTTTTTTCTTCAGATTGCTCTTCTTCTTCATCGTCAACAATTACTTCTGGTGCTCTTGTTTTTAGTAATGTTAAACCTATCCAGAATACTAAAAGCATAGCCAAAACTATTGCTAAAAATATTACAATAGCTAAAGTCCAGTAACCATATTGATAATACTCTGTAAAATCTAAATAAGGTAATAATATCGTCAAAACGAACATAGCTGCAATTACTACTAAAGAGCAAAGCATCATTAAAAATCCAATTATTTTATCACTCATTTTATCACTTCTTATAATGTTTCTATTTTAATCTATATCAATTCCTAAAGCCATATTTACTAATTTTCGTATTTTGTCTTCTGCATTATTAAATTTGGCTTTTCTTCCTGGTACTTCAACAATAACAGGGAAAGGATTTAACTTTATTCTAGCAACAATATCTGCATTTGCTTGAACAACTTCTTCAGTGACTATTAATACAGCAAGCTCTGGATCTTCTGCAACTTTCCTTAATATCACTCCCGCTTTCTGTGGTTGCACAGTATAAGTATTTGTGATACCAGAAAGTTTGAATCCTAAGGATGTTTCTTCATCACCAATGCTGATAATTTTATACCGTTGCTGTTTTGAACTCATTATGGTTTCACTCCTATAAAACGGTCTTAAGAACAATATCTATAGCTTTTTCTTCTATTTTTTTTGCCTTTTCTTTTATCAATGATTGTTCTTGTTCAAAGTCATTTAATGCTTTAATATATTGTTGCTCAATTTTAGTTTTTATTTCCGCAATAATATTTTCTGCATCGCTTTTAGCACTATTTTCTGCTTCTCGTAACTTTAGAGTTTGTTGTTTTTCAGCTTCTTCAATGGCATTTTGTTTTGCTTTCTCTGCTTGTTCTAGTTTCTTTTCACAAACTTTCTCTGTTTCTCTTATAGTTTTCAAAAATTCTATGCTCATAGTAACGCCTAGTAAATTTATTGCTTGATTACTAATAATATGAGGTTTTTAAAGTATTTTGCTATGTGTCAACAACAACGGTTGAATAATAAAATTCCTTGCAAAAAATCACAATATTATTTTTTTGGAATATTTGACCATTATAAGTTAATAATAACTAAATAAATAATGACTTTGCTTCCTTTAGTTAAATTTAAAAAAATAACGCTATATGTTGGGTAGAAATAAGAGAGTATATAAAATGACTTTAAAAAGCCAAAAGGAATCATTAGGTGTCATTGAACGTATTTCTGGTCCTGTAGTTGAGGCATCAGGAATGCTAGGCGCTAAACTTTATGATGTAGCTCGTATTGGAGAAGAAAAACTAGTTGGTGAAATTATTCGATTAAATGGAGATAAAGCAACAATACAAGTCTACGAATCAACAGAAGGCTTAAGACCAGGAGAAACAGTTTTCCCCACTAACAACCCTTTAGTAGTTCAATTAGGACCTGGTTTATTAAGACAAATATTTGACGGTGTACAAAGACCCCTTCCCGTTATCAAAGAACAAGTTGGAGATATTATCACAAGGGGTATTGATATCCCAGGTTTAGATCACAAAAAAGTATGGGACTTCGAACCAAAACAAAAAGTGAACGAAACTATTGTAGGAGGGGATATTTTAGGTGAAATTCCAGAAACTCCAACTGTCGACTTTAAATTACTTGTTCCTCCGAAAATACGCGGAAAAATAACTTATATTGCTCCAAGAGGAGATTACAACATTGACGAAACTGCAGCAACAATTGAAACACAAAATGGTTCAATAAATCTTAAATTTTACCATGATTGGCCAGTAAGAATACCAAGGCCATTTTCTTCACGTCTTCCCTCGAATGTACCTTTAGTAACTGGACAAAGAATATTTGATACAGTTGCACCTATCGCAAAAGGCGGAACAGGTGCTATCCCGGGTGGTTTTGGTACAGGAAAAACTGTTTCACAACATCAACTTGCGAAATGGTCTGATGCTAAAATTGTTGTGTATGTGGGGTGTGGTGAAAGAGGAAATGAAATGACAGACGTTTTAAGAGAATTTCCTAAGTTAGTTGATCCCCACACAGGAGGACCCTTGTTAGATCGAACAGTTATGATCGCAAATACCTCTAATATGCCAGTAGCTGCAAGAGAAGCAAGCGTTTACACTGGTATAACCCTAGCCGAGTTCTTTAGAGATATGGGGTATGATGTCGCAATGATGGCCGATAGTACCTCCCGTTGGGCAGAAGCACTTAGAGAAATTTCAGGTAGATTAGAAGAAATGCCCGGAGAAGAGGGCTATCCCGCCTATTTAGCTTCTAAAGTAGCTCAATATTACGAACGTGCTGGTAGAGTATTAACAATTGGAAGTAAACCTCGTGAGGGTAGTATTACTGTTGTTGGTGCTGTCAGTCCACCCGGTGGAGACTTTAGTGAGCCTGTAACCCAAAACACATTACGTATTGTTAAAGTATTTTGGGCACTTTCAAAACAATTGGCAAGTAGACGGCATTTTCCAGCTATAGATTATCTTCAAAGTTACACTTTATATTGGACCGATTTGGAAGATTGGTATATAAAAAACTTTCATCAAGAGTTTCCTGAACTTCGTTCAGAAACAATGGCACTACTCCAAAAAGATAAAGAATTAGAAGAAATAGTGCAATTAGTGGGTTCTGATGCTTTACCTCCACAAGAAAAAATTGTTCTTGAAACAGCAAAAATGCTAAAAGAGGACTTTTTGCAGCAAAATGCATTTCATGAAACGGACAGTTATTGCTCCCCACAAAAGCAATATCTTATGCTAAAAACAATTCTTAGATACTATGTGCGTGCTAAATACCTATATTCAAAAGGTGTTGAAGTAGCAAAAATATTTGAACATGAAATTGTTACCAAAATTGCGCGTATGAAATATATTGATCAAAGTGAAATAGAAAAGACGCTAACTGGTTTGATGAACGAAATTGGTGGTTTAAGTCCAAAAGATTTTGGCATTGAGGATGAAATGTTTTAGGTGATAATTATGGCAACAAAAGTAGCATATGAAAGTAGAGAGTTTAAAACAGTGAAAGAAGTAGCTGGACCTCTAATGTTTGTGAGTTTAGAAGGCAAAGGCGGTGTATCCTACGGTGAAATAGTAGAAATAACTACAACAACAGGAGATAAAAGAAAAGGGCAAGTTTTAGATGTTTCAAAAGATTTAGCAATTGTTCAAGTATTTGAAGGAACTTCAGGTTTAGAAACAAAAGATACTTCTGTTAGATTTTTGGGTAAAACTATGTCAATTGGTGTAAGCAAAGATATGTTGGGACGTGTTTTTAATGGTAGAGGTGATGTAATAGATGGTGGAGCTGTAATAGTTCCTGACAAAGTTGTAGACATTACTGGAAATCCAATAAATCCCGCCTCAAGAGAATACCCAAAGGAATTTATACAAACAGGAATATCTTCAATAGATACCCTTCTTACCCTTGTTAGAGGACAAAAACTACCCTTATTCAGTGGTTCTGGGCTACCACATAATCAGTTAGCTGCACAAATCGCTAGACAAGCAAAAGTATTAGGAACTGAAGAACAATTTGCGGTAGTCTTCGTTGCTATGGGGATTACAGCTTCTGAAGCACGATTCTTTAGAGATGATTTCGAGCAAACTGGTGCATTAGATCGTGTTGTACTATTCCTAAATCTGGCTGATGAACCAACTGTAGAAAGATTGTTGACCCCAAGATTGGCCTTAACAGCAGCTGAACACTTAGCTTTTGAGCATGATTATCATGTGCTAGTAATAATGACTGATATTACCGCATATTCTGAAGCATTAAGAGAAATTGGAGCCGCTAGGAATGAAGTGCCTGGAAGAAGAGGATATCCTGGATATATGTATTCCGACTTTGCTACAATTTATGAAAGAGCGGGAAGAATAGGCGGTAAAAAGGGCTCTATAACACAAATTCCTATCTTAACTCTACCCAATTATGATATCACTCATCCTATTCCTGATTTAACTGGGTATATCACAGAAGGTCAAATATTTATTGACTTAGGGCTATATAGAAAAGGTATTTACCCTCCTGTTAATCCCTTACCTTCATTGTCAAGATTGATGAAAGACACAATTGGAAAAGGATCTACAAGAAGTGATCATAAATATGTAGCAGATCAACTATATGCACTTTGTGCAACAGGAAGAGATCTAAGAGATTTAGTAGCAGTAGTTGGTAGTGAATCGTTATCAGAAACAGACAAGAAAACTCTGGAATTTATAGATCTCTTTGAAAAGAAATTTATCAATCAAGGATATCATGAAGATAGAAGTATATTTAATTCTTTGGACATTGGCTGGGAATTACTCTCAATTTATGAAGACCCACATAGAGTCCTAAAAAGGATCCCTTCAGAAGTGATTGATGCATTATTGCCCGAAAAAAGGGATAAGAATGTTAACTATGAGAGTGTTGACTATTAGTAAGTAAATACTCTCTTTAACTTTTTTCATTTACTTTAAGCAAAAAACACAAATTTAGCAATTTAAAATTAATTGTTGAAAAATTGTGGTGGCTGAAGAGCGATTTGAACGCTCGATCTCTTGCTCCCGAAGCAAAAATCCTACCAAACTAGACCATTCAGCCTCTAATATTCTCAATTAACTTTAGTTAAAAATTTATCTTTTAGAAATTTAAAAATAAAAAACGAAAGCTTTGAGTAAATTTTCGTTATTTGACCACACATTATAAAGAACAATTTTCTTTGTAAATGCCTTTAGTAAAAGTTACCATATTGGGATAAGTAGCTTCTTTCCATTCTTTATCAATTTTTACTCCCAAAACTTCTCCTAAAATCAAATCATGTACTCCTATTTCTAAAATATTTATGACTTTACATTCAATGTTAACAGGACATTCATTTATACCCGGAACTGAAACATATTTGGAATCACTACGTATAAAATTACACGCTGCCCACTTATCACTATCTCTACCTGATTTTGTCCCACAAATTTTAATTTGATCAACCATGGAACTGAGAGGAACATTTATCACAAATTCTCTTGAATTTTTAATTAAATCATAAGAATAGCGTTCTTTTCTAACACTTATAGATATTATGGGTGGGGATGAACAACATGTTCCTACCCATGCGATTGCGATAATGGATTCTTTTTCTTGAAATTTTGCACTAACAAGCACAACCGGATTGGGATAAAGGTTAGATGAAGGTTCTTCATAGTGTTTCATAAAATCACCAAAGAAAAGGATAACTTGCTTTACTTTGGCATACATAATTAGATAAACTATAAAAGTTAACCCCTTGCTATATTGGTCAAAAGAAAATTAGAAAAAGCATAGGAACAAATATAAATTTAAGAACATAAGTAATGTGAGACAATGTTAACATTAGAAAAATATATTCAAAAACAAAAGGATTCAGGCTATATTTTCAAAGAAAAAGTGATACTCACCAATAATCGGGAACTAGGATCAATTACAGGATGGGAACCATCTGAAAACCCTGAATATATAACTATAGAATTTTTGCCAATATATTCAGAACTAGTAAAATCAATAACAGTGAAAGCAAATATAATCGTTAGAATAGAAGAAAAAATGACTGAAAAACAACCAGAGTATTGGATATGGATTAGCCATCATCTCTTAACTAAAGAATTATCGCAAGAATTGGTAAAAAAAATATTAATGGGCGTAGGAAAATGATAGGACGGTAAACTTCCCTTTAGTAAGATTAATTTAGGAGAAGGTATATATAGTTAACAATAGAGAGTAATGAAACAGTAGAAAATGGGGTTATGATGGCTAGCAGAGATTCTCAAATAGATAAGGATGGAACTAAAGAAGATTTGAAGTTGCCATCAAACATACATATATCTGAAAGACAAAGACAAACATTGATACAAGTTGTGGATGAAATATGCGGAGAGGAAGTAAAACAGGTAACATTAGTATTATTGAATGCAGGGGAAGAGACAACTGATGAAGAAATATCAGAAAAGTTAGATTTAAGGTTGAATCAAGTAAGAAAATCACTATACAAATTATATGACCTGCAACTAGCAAGTTTTAGAAGGATAAGAGATAAATCAACAGGATGGTTTGTATACTATTGGTTACTGCACCCAGAAAAAATAGATTTATTCGTAGAAAATAAACAAAAACAAGTTTTAAGCAAACTAAGGGCAAGACTAGAATATGAAGAATCAAACATGTTCTTTACCTGTAATAATGAAAACTGCCCAAGAATAATCTTTCAAGAAGCTATGGATTTAAATTTTGAATGCTCAAATTGCGCACAGAGACTAGAAGCATTCGATAATGAACAAATAAAAAACATTCTAAGAATAAAAATAGAAGAACTAGTAAAAATAATAGAGAAAACTAAAAATATCAATAAAACAGAGTAAAAAAGAAAAAACTAGGGAAGGAAAAGTTAAAAAGTAATAGAAAAGATCTTACAAAAAAGGCGGAGATAGTCAAGCGGCCAAAGAAGGAAACAGATGAAATAAAGACTGTGCCTTTGGAAACGACGGACTCAAGAATGGAACATCCCTTTTCCATTGGGATATCCGTTCCATAGAGGTTCATGTGTTCGAATCACATTCTCCGCACCAAAAGTTTTGAGTAAACAATGTATATTTTTTGCTTTAGTAATTGTTGCAATTTTTTTTCATAGATAAGGAATCCAAAGTGTGTGAATAAGCCTTACATCAAAAAGCATTTAAATTAATTTTTTTTTCATCACATATGCAAAAAATACCTTATCCTACAAGTAAATTCTTGAAAGTAAAATGCCCAGGTTGTAATAATGAACAAACTATCTTCGAATCCGCAAAGATTGCTGTTCAATGCAATGTTTGTGGTGGTGAATTAGCAAAGCCTAGAGGTGGCAAATCTGCAATTATAGGCGAGGTTATTGAAACTCTTTCTTAAACCTTGCTTCATTATTTACTATCGTTAATCTGTTCAGCTATTTTGTTTTTAACTAAAATTGTTGCGTTTTCTTTGGGTAAAATAACCACTTCTTCCTCTGCAAAAGGGCCATAGGTATGACCATCTAAACAAATGATGGGGTCTTTTATTTCTTTAGTTAAACGTATTGCCACATGTTCGATAATAATATCTTTTTTCTCTTTTTCTTCAATTACTTCATCAAAATCAAAAAAAGGCACATTCTGAGGGTTAAAAATTTCATCCCTATATACTTCATAGACTTTTTTGAATCTGTTAAAAAAAGCTATTTCTTCATTTGATAAATTTACCGTTAAAGATTCACATTGCACTATCATTTTTATTAGCTTCAATGTCCTTATTTCAATAAGATCATTTAAAATGAAATTAAATCGTTCTAATCTCCTCTCTTGTAGCAACTTAGCTAATTCGTTCTTTTCTTCTGCTAATTTTCTCTCTACTTTTCTAGTGTATTCCCTCAAAACTCCATAATAGGCTGGATCTATGGCAACAATCTCTTTACGTTCTCTTTCTTGTCGCCATAAATCCTGGAGTTTTGCATACATGTATATCTACCTTTTAAAAAAGATATTTATTTAAAACTCTTCGTCTATATCCTCACTATCTTCTATTCTTGGTGCAACAAAGTAAACTAAGTAACCCTTTCCTTCAATCTCATAAATAAATCTTAAAGGTTGTTCTCCACTAAAAGATAGCTTTACTTTGTCTGTTGAACGAATCCCTTTTAAAAACTTTGCTAGAAAATCAAGGGAGTAAAAAGAGTTAGAGTCTTCTAAAACTTGAAAAGAATCAGTTTCTACTTCATCACTATCTGGTTGTATAACCGTTTTAGTATCTTTGTTCTCACTTTTTGCACTAAATTCTAAGGCCGTTCCACTTGCACTAATATTTAAATAATCACTAACCATCTCTGCATCTTTTATTACTTGTTGAATAAATGAAGACTGTAATGTAAAATTAGCGTCAAAATCTAAGTTGATTGTATCAGGAACATTTTCTTCTGTTAAATCGAGATGTGATAAAGAAAAGCTACGTTTTCGTTTCTTTCCAATGAAATCTATTTTGAATCTCATTGCTTTATCATCAAAACTGAATACTAAACTTTCATCAGATTTAGCGGTTTTTAAGATTGTGTTCAGAGTTTCTAAGTTCAAACCAACAAAAGTTTCTTCTTTAACATTAAAAGAAGAAAATGCTGAAGATTGTAAGTTTAAATCGATTAATGAGATCCTAGTGGCATCAAAAGCTTTGATTTTTATCCCATCTTTAGTTACTTGCATTCTACTTTCTGCTACTATTGAACTTATAATTGAAATTATATTGGACATTAACTTGGATTCTTCCATAGATACTTCAAATAACATTTAATTTACCTCGAAACATTTAATTGACTTACTTAAGACTATCTAAAGATTATAGTATAAATATTTACTCTTGTTTTATATATAATTGTAATATGTGTGTTAGATAAACACTAAAACTAAAGTTCTATCATTCTGATAGTGTTTCTTCTAAGTCGCGGATACGCTGATAGAGGTCATAATCCATAGATGTAACATCTTGAATAATACTCGGTTTAATAACTTTACTCTCTAAATCTTCAACTATTCCAAAAATACGTAACTGCATTCCTTTAGTGAAATTATCCTTAGGAAAGTCTCCAGATAAGCTTACTTCCAAAGATTCGCTTCCATCATTTACTTCAATACTATTTTCAGTAGTATCAATAACAGAAGCTATAATTACATATCTTCCTTTTTTTGTAATATTGGAAATTGATATCTCAATATAACAGCTAAGGGTATTTTCAGTTTCGAAAGATTTTTGCGCATCCATTACTATCACACTTTATAGTTGATTAAATGCTGTTAACAATATAACAATTTCCTTTCTTCAGTATATCTATGGAACTGTGTTATATTATGTTTAATCATATTCTCTCCAAGTGTGTTCGCATTCTTTACAGGAGAAAAATCTAGTAGGACTCTCATCTGCACTTCTAGTCTGTACTTGCCAATAAGCAATCATTTGATTCTTTTTACATTTTGGACAGTACATTTCTTTTGTTGAGTGACCATCTACTCCACTCTTTTGATCTACAACAATAGTAAGTTCTTTAATGGGGTCTCGACGGATATCTTCTTCGATAGAAAGTTTTACTTCCTTATCAACGTCTCCAATAAT
>CAZEQQ010000006.1:16476-20124 GCA_964514425.1 uncultured archaeon | reverse complement strand
GATGGTTTTCTTTAATAATAATATCCCCGTATGTTTACACGCATAGTATTTTTATGGTGATGTGTATAAGAAAAATGTTAAGATGATAAAATCCTCTTTACCTATCATGAAAATATTTTTAACCATATAAGGACAAAAAATGGCTAATGTGAAAATTCTTTGGCTATAGATTGTGTAAATAGAATAGTTGGCAATAGGGAGGACAAAAACTTTTGGCTCAAGAGGTGAATAAACTTCAGTGAAGGCACTAATGAAAAAACTATAAAGGTTTAACATACTTTTAATGAGTTCAATGTCAAGTATACTTTCGTGCATTACATCAGCAATTTTAAGGATTAATTCCACAATGAACTGATATCATAATCCACGTCTATAATACTAATGTAAAGTCAAATTATAAATTTACACCCTTTTTTAGTTTTATAAAAAGAGACATATTTATAAAGAAGTGCTATAATATTCATCTACGTTAATTAATTATAACGGAGGATTATTAGATGTCTATAAAAACAAAATCGAGAAGACTGATAATAGCGACAACAATTATTAGTTTTTTGCTAATAAATGGAGCGAATACAAATGCTTTTGATTTGGTAATACCACCAAATACTCCAACGTACACATATGTTGAGCCTACAATTGGTTCTGTGTATGTTCAAGGAGTACACACAATAAATTTTGAAGCAAGAATACTTGTTGATACCTTTGGAATAAGTAGTACAACAATCACATATTGGAGACATAACAGCGATGCTGATCAAACAGATGCTACTTACAACCCCAACATAGCAGCTTTCGTAATATCTTCAAGTCTATCAGCATCAGCAATAAGTGAAGGTACTCATACATTTAAAATAAGAGTAAAGCAAGTGAAACAAGGACAAGAATTTAGCCATCCAGATTTTCTACGAAATTATGTCGTGGATCCTAGTCCATCCCATGGTATAAGTTTAACGCCGCAGCAACAAGCTCTATACGGAAAAAACATCCACCTAGAAGATGCAGGTCAGTATGGTACTTTCTTAGTGGATTTATTGATAGAAAATTCTGATTTTATTGCGCTGTCAGTGAGAGATAATACAGGAACATACCATAGCTTAGGAACTGCAACCACATCTCATCTAATTTATACAGGCACTCCTAATCTATATCAATATGCTGTAAGCTTAGACACTGTTATAACTAAGGATATTCCAGGTTATAATAACAAAAGAGACTTCTTAAAAAGTGCAGGTGTCGTCTTTAAATTTACCAATCACTATAGCTTTTTAGGTCAGAGTTTTGAAGATTCAGTAGAATTTTGGTGTAGACCTCTTGCAGATAAAATTGATATAGTTATAGAACTAAAAAGACTCTTCGTCGGAGATGATAAAGAGTTTGGAGAAGGAAATAATTTAGAAATTTATTTTAAGTCATATTATTGGAATAATTTAGGCCAAAGAATATATCTAGGTGGATCTAGAGAAGATGATAAAAAGTTACCAATCAACACAATAGTATTCTTACCATCATACTATTCTCACATTAGTATACTCACCTATGATATGCAAACGCTACAGGTTCCCTTTTTGCGTGGAGATAAGTTTGAGATAGAAGTCTGGGATCGTGATGGATTTCCTTCATCGGACGATCGTCGTATGAGCTTGTTTATTGAATTACATCCTACCACAAGAGTTCTAAAGGATTATGAAACATCACGAAACACTATAAATGATGGAAATCACAGAGGCTTTATGTGGTATACTATACAACACTACTCTAACGTTAATCATCATTCATACTTTGAGTATATCACAATAAAGTGCATTGATGCAGTTCCTTATGGTCCTTTATAAATTTCAACTATCTCCTTTTTCCTCTTTTTTTTGCTTTATTAAAAGTTGATACAATTAATTGTACCTCAAAGTCTCTTTCTGCTGTGGATAATGTAATGTTATGCTAACACTTTTTTCTCTCTACTCTTATTGATCTTATCCGTACTGCTGTTTCTATATCTAAGTAAGTATTCTGCTCATTTGTAGATTCGTGCTAAGAGAATATATTTTTCTCCATTCATAGTTTTTTTGCCAAAAACTGTCTTCAGTTCTTCGAGATTTATTTTGTTTTTGCTTTCGCTCACTCACAGCATAATCTCTTTTTCTGGTGTTTTGAAGGTAGTTTAAGAACAATAATCTGTTCATCCAACTACATTTATATAGCTAATAAGTAAATGTCTTTTTAATGAAAACTAAAATTGTAATGTTTACTTTACACATTCTCTTTTTTTACCTAATTCTATCAGTAATGCCTTTGTCATCAGAAATACTAACAAATGATACCACTGAAAGAAAAGAGAGCACCACTGTTGAAAGGAATGTGGTTAATACACCGCTTTTAGAACAGTCCATCCAGAGAGGAGGGGATTATCCATCTCTTGCTAAACAACTCAACAATGAGACAGAAATACCGCTACAGGTGGAAGTTTTGGGAGATCAAGGTTTTAACACTTCTTTGTTCAGTGGAGAAGGAACGGTCGATAACCCCTATATACTGGAAAATAAAACGATATCTTCTGTTATGATCACTAGTGTAACGAAACATTTTGTTATTCGTAATTGCACATTTTTGCCTAATGAACTTAACAGAACATTTTTTGATATCCATACTATTCACGAAGGCACAACTACTATTACTAACAATACGTTCAGAACAGATCTTTTGGTTATTTCTTTTCATTATTATTTGGGAGAAAATTTAACTTTTATAGATAATTATATAGAAGGTAGGCGAACAGCCATATCGTCTTATGTGAGTCGTAACATTTATCTTGGAGACAATTATATTAGTCAAACTCTTGCTAGTACGAATCAGTCTAATTATTTAATAGCTCTTTACGATACTAATAATGTCACTTTTCATAGAAATACTATCGTTAACCTTGGAGAGAGAGGGATGATAATAGGTGATTCCAGCAATGTTCAGTTCCTTCATAATCACTTGATTAATACAAGATTAAGGATATTGTATACTGACAACCAAACGACGGTAATGACCTATACTTTCACGAATAATACTGTCAATGGAGAAGACTTCAGAGTGATTGTGGGTGAGAGAGATACGGTTGTGACAGGAACCTATGGTCATTTAATGCTGTTGTATTGTGAAAATATCCAACTAAAGGGATGTATAGTTACTAAAGGGATGATAGGAGTAGAAATTCTCCATTCTGTTCGTATACAGATAGTGAATAGTATTTTTACTGATATTAGTGGACATGCCCTCTCCTTTCGCAGCTATGAAGACATTTTTATTAGCAACAACACTTTCAGTTCTAATAAACACGCATTAGAAGCTATAGGTAGAGCTCGTGTGACTATTACCTATAATACTTTTTTCAATATGAGTTCGTATGTATTTCATTCTTCTCATATCTCTTTGTTTTCTGGTAAAGTCCATCACAACAATTTTATTGACAACAATCCCACTGGAACCTATCAAACATTTGCTTCTGAAAGTACTGTCTTCTACGATCTTGATACTGCGATGGGCAACTATTGGTCAGATTATTCTGGAGAAGGGGCATATATCGTTTTCCGTACTGAAGATAAAACGTTCTATGACAACTTTCCCAGTTCTACACCTTTTGCTCCTTTCTTTGGTGAGTTTGTT
>CAZEQQ010000006.1:0-16376 GCA_964514425.1 uncultured archaeon | reverse complement strand
TCTTTTCTCCCTTTTTTAGTTCTGCTCTTTTCTACTTTTGTTATTCGAAGAAAGTTTTCCTCCCTTTCCTAATTTTATTTTTTCTTTTCTCTTCTCTTCTTTCCTCTTTTATTTATTTTTTTAGTCCATCAACACTGACAATTCTTCTTTTCTTGTGATTTGATGAGTATTTGATAATGGTTGTGTATTACAATCCTAGGGAATACTTTTCCACTTTACTCGTTTTTTTATTTTAATGTTCAAATAAAAAACTAAAAAAGATGATCTTGTCTGTTTAAAATTACTGTGATAAGTTTATCAAACTTTTTTGGATTACTGGTATTAAGAAGAAAGAACAAAGGTGGAAGAAAGAGGTTAAACACTATAATAATGGGTAGTATTAATGCAGTTAAAGGAGGGAAAAAAAGGTATGGAAATAAGAACTCACTATAGTTCACGAAATTTAGAACATTATTATAAATAGTGAAAAAAATAAGAGTTAAGCCAATTATCATCCCCGCTGAACTTAACCAGTAAAGCAGATTAAAAAAAACTCGTGAAATAAGGAGATTCTTTATACTATATCCTCTAATTTTTAATTTAGCTAGTAATAATGAATCACCTCTATATAACTGAAATGAGAGTATTAGCGAAAGAACAGCTAGTGTTGAGAGTATTGTCCAATAAATTAAGGGAATAACATATGAACTAGAGTTTTGAGAAGATTTGAATGTTATCGCCCATGAGTTGATGTTTGCAAATTTTATTAGTTTTCCGACGAATTCTTCGGTATCGTGGCCTTCATTCAAACTAATGAAAATAAATTTGGAGGAAGAGATATTGAGTTGAAAATCTAAAGCACTTGTAGAGATAAAATTACACTGTTGACGAGGCATATAATTTTTAGATCCTGGTTCAATAATGTTAGTATTGGTTGTATCAAAAATTGTAGCAGTAATATTAAAAATATATCCGCTCATATGACCTCGAATGGTTATATCTTGGTAAATATAGTGATGATAACGATAAAAATTTTCAGAGTCTAAGATAACATTGGCAGGGTTATTTGCCATAGCAGTAAGCACAGTAGAAAAACTGTGCTTAAGAAAAGCATAAGATGTGGTTTCTTTGGCATATTCAAGGACTAAAGAAGGATCAAAAAAGTATAATTCTCTAAAATAGTTTGTGTCCGAAATAACTGTCCCCTCTCCTTGATAAAGAGGCAAATAGGTTCGAACTGCAGAAGTTACAAGTAGTTGTTCTAAAGCTTTACTATTAAACGTAGTGTGAGAACAATTGATAACAATATCACCATTATTTAGAGGAAGATGAGACTGTTGAGATTCAGTAATGAAGAAATTAACGATAGGTAAGGTGAAAAGGGGAAAAAGAAAAAGTAAACGAAGGAGTTTCCCAATGTGTTTTTTCTTGTATATTGAACTCTTAAATACTTTAAGCAAGATACTGGAGTGATAAGGATCTTTTATGTGTTTAAAAGACAGACTGCGAAACTTAGAAGAAATAAGGGGAAAATAAAGAATCCAAAAGAGAAGAGATGAAAAAATGAAAATAGAAAATATTATACTCAATGTATAATCTACAAAACCAGCTCGGAAATACTCATAAGAGGGATCATGAATATCCCGACTAAAAAAATATTGTGTAAAAGCATCTGCAAGATAAGAAAAAATATTAAGTTTAAGGAGAGGAGAAAGATGAATGCTTATGATAGGAGATAAAGAAGCAAGACCACTGAATAAAGAAACAACGCAAAGAATGACAAGAAAAACTTTCTTTTTCATAGAAACAATTTGAAAAGAGGAAGAAAGAGAACTAATAAACTCTTTTAATTCTTGGGTAGAAGTAGAGATAAGAGAAAAAGCTTCTTCTTTAGGAGAGGTAAGAGAAAAAAGAAAACGGAGTTGGAGAAGAAAGAAAAATAAGAAAGAAAGGCATAATATTATAGAACTGAGTAAAAATATACTAATGTTAGCACCTAGAATCAAGATATAAAAAAGGTTGAAAAGAATGGCAAGTAGAAGTAAAAAGACAGAGAGAAAGAAAAACAGAAAGAATAATTTTCCAAAAGTTTGGCGACGAGAGAAACCTCTCATCCATAATTTTACACAGACGCGGTGAAGTGCTTCTTTGAGTTGAACATTAAAGGTAGAAGTAAAGTAGAAGAGAGAGAGTAAGACAGAGAAAGTGAGAAGAAAGAACAACAAATTAAAGTTTACAATATCGGAGCGAATCAAAGAAATACGATCGTAAAGTAAAGAATGATAAGAAAGTGTGATATGTGATTGTTCAAAAATGAAAAGGTGAGATTCTGCTATAGAGTTTAAGGAAGAGGTAGTTGAAAGCAGAGCGTTGTACTGTAATCCTGAAAACAACGAACGGTCATAACGAATAAAGTAATAAAAAAAGTCGATATGATCCCTATCAGTAATATTAAAAGCAGAAAAAGGGAAAATAATAAACTCGAATAGAAGAGAACTCGAGGAGGTGGTCTCACCATGCTGAACTTGGTATAAAACCTCACTAATAAGTATTTGTGGACCAAGAGGGAGAATCTCCTGAACATTATATGAGTAATTGTTAAATATGAAGGAAGACCCTACAGAGAGATTGTACTGTGCAGCAACTGAATTGGTAATAAGGATTTCATTCTCATTCAATGAAGTATTAAAAAAAGAAAGTAGCAAAGAATCTTCAAAAAAATAGTGAAAATACCGAGGCATAGATATATAGGAAGATGATCCCACTAACCCCGAAGAATGAGAATACCCTTTAGAAGTGAGCGAATCAGAATAGTTAGATGCCAATTCAGGTATCTGTTGGAATTTTTCTATCGCTGTCCGTTCTTGGTCAAAACTTATGTGGAAATCAACTTTATTTTCTAAAGCTATATCGATATAATTTCTCTCTATAGCTAAACTAAAAACTATCAATCCTTGAATGTAAATGAATATTAAAAGTAAAGTTAAGTATGAGCTCATAAACTCCTTCTTCATTCCTTTAATCATATGATAATATGTTTTGAATGGAAGCACAAGACCATTAGAGTAATAGCTCTATTTAAAACTAACTGTATCGATATTATCTTCATATAATGGAAACTGTATTACTCCACAAAGTTTTAATAACAGCATAAGTATCGTGAGATTATGTCATTGAAAAGAAAAATTAATAGAACAAGTGTGTATTGCATAGTTTTTTTATAGGAATAAACATAATATGTTCTAGCTTATCGATACATGGTTTCATTTATCCTTCGGGGACAATAAGTATTTCTATTGGAACAGGAAGTTATGGTAATACCGGAACAGAAAATAGCCCTTTTGTTTATAATATTATAAACAATGCTCAAGACGAACAGTTCAGCATTCAGTGGTCTTTCTCTGATCAAAGTGCATTGAACCCATATACATATTACTATACCTTTAAAGTAAATAGTGGTTCAGAGGTTAATGTAGGGATGGCAAATTTCCTTACTAAAAAGGCTAGTGACTTCCGTAACCATCCTTATAAAGGAGAATATACTATAAGGATTTCTTTATACATAATGGACTTTAATCAAGCAGTAAAAATTGCACAAAAAGAAGTCAAAATATGGGTAGAGGTGATAGACACAACAGTGATTATTAGAGATGCCAATGGTAATACTATTAATCATTATGATTATTTAAAATTCGGTCGTTCAAATCCTTTCTCTATTCAGTTTAGAATCACCGTTGAACAATCAACTAGAGTAAAAATTTACTGCGATAATGAACTCAAGCAAACACTGTATGTAGGTACGAATTATCAGCCTTTTACCACTTTTACCATCACTTTAACGAAGGACGACTTTAAAACAGGTGGTATAGATAATCATTCCCAAGGATTTGCTTACGCTACACATCGAATAACAATAGTCAATGAGTACGATAAAAGTGGTAACACCTATTCTAAAACCGATAGTAAAACGTTTTATGCTAGCTGGAATTCAGCAGATGTAACAATATATATACTGGGTTTTAAAACAGGCACTGCGTGGGTTCTTAACAGACAATATCACTTCTACATTAATGATGTAAAGCTAGGTACTACAGAATTACTCGCTAGGAATAGGTTATACGATAGTAGCACCATACACTTCCAAAACCCAGAACCAATTAATGCAAACCAAGAACAAACTGTAGCTATTATAACAATAAGATTTGGAAAAAATGAAGCATATTATGCGTCATTTAGCATAGGTTCCAACTATGGACATATGAATAGAGATTTCAATGGTGATAACTATTACGTGAGTGGTTACAGTTTATACAGCGACGGTTCGCCATATAGAAGTTTAAGAACTTCTGGACCGTTTTATAATAATGTGATGGATATTGGATTATGGAGTGCTGATTTTCCATCTGGTTCATATGTAATATTTAACTTTAAAATAACAAACTTACGAATATAATGGAATATTTAACAAAATTGTTCTTGGTAACCTTTACCAAGGTCAAAAAATTTTTTAGATTTGTAGTTTGTTTCATTCTTTCATTTTTTTATGAACTTACCTATTGTTGTTTATATTCGTAAAACAGGTAATATTTTCGGTTATATCAATAATCTTTCAGAATCATTTGAGATAAAACTAGTTAAGTTCTTAATCTTAAAAACTATTCTCCATCAATTTAGATGTACTACTAATAGTAAAACAAGTAAAAGTGTTTATCTATCGACATTCACTAATAGACCCGATAATCACTAAATGAAACGAGATGAGTTGACTCTGTCACTGCCATCTTCACTTCTATCATTGCTATAAATACCTAGAGTTTCCTAGTCTTTTTTACACCTACTTTGCTAATAGAGGACATAATCTTCTATAATACCATATAATGCTCAATATGATGTAAAACAATCACTAATTCTAATCTATACTGGAGAAGAGTGAAAGAAAAAGAGAAACAATTTGCCTCAAGATATAAATAGTAGAAATAAAACAAGTGAGAGTTATATCTAGTTTGTATCTTCTACTAACGGAACAGCTCCAACTTCTACTCACTCTAACCAACAGTTCAACTGAAAAACGAGTGAGTAGTGGTAGCAAAAAGGTAATTTTCTATTGGATATGTTTATATATGTTAAATATAATCCTAAAATTGATATGAGTAACGTGAATAAGCTTTTCTCTGTATATGTTATACTCATCTTGATAGTTCTTTTAATGCAATTTATTATTCCCATATTAGTGAGTGAGACCACAAGTGAGAACAAAGTCGATAATCAAGATTTTTTTTTACAAAAGAGTTTATTAAAGAAAACAGATCACGCCTTATTTGAGGTTTTACATAGTCACAACGTATTATTTGACGCTGACAATGATTCGGTGATAGTAGGTATTGGAATGGATTCTGAGCCAATTTATTTTCAATTGAATGGAAAGGGCACGAGAGAGAATCCTTTCATAT
The DNA here is from genome assembly GCA_964514425.1 of uncultured archaeon. Lineage (GTDB taxonomy): Archaea > Asgardarchaeota > Heimdallarchaeia > Heimdallarchaeales > Heimdallarchaeaceae > CAZEQQ01. The sequence continues at coordinate 10,947 of CAZEQQ010000006.1, read as the reverse complement.
TAGAAAATGAAACGATACTTAGATTATATGTACCGGCGAATGCAAAACACTATCTTATTCAAAATTGTACATTCAATACTGTGGACACGCAAACAACAACTTTAGAAATTTCTCCTTTTTTTGCTAAAACTAATGATAGCAATGAAGGGGGTGTAACAATCTTAAATAATACCTTTAAAGGAGGGAAAATGGCGATATATGCTCGAGATTTTGTGGAACGAAAAGGAGTTGTAACAATCTTAAATAAAACCTTTAAAGGAGAGAAAATAGCGATATATGCTCAATCCTTTAAAGGAGAACAATTAACATATTCATCTAATTTCTTCAACACAAGTTATATTGATTTCTTTATTCATGAATCGAAAAATGTTATTTTTGATACTAACCATATTGAACAAATAGAACTTGTAGAAAGCAAGATTAACCCCTATTGTGTTCATAGCCTGAATTCATCACAAGTTAGTTTCATTGATAATCTTTTCTTCAATTTAGGACAAAGTGGAATAGGGATTGTTGAGACCGAGGATCTTGTGTTTAATAGTAATAAATTGTATAACACGAGACTCAATTTATTACACTCTGTCATCTACTTTGATTACAACACCAACTTGGGTACTTATGTTGTCGAAAATAACACTGCTAATGGTGTTTTGATGAAAGTTTTAGTGGAAAAAAAGGGTCTTACTATCAGTGGAGTGTATGGTCAAGTTCTCCTTCTCAACTGTGAGGATATCATCATTTCTAATGTCACTATTGTTGGAGGTATCGCAGGTATTGATGTGTTTAATTCTAGTCGTATTCAAATCCTTAACAGTCACTTTGAGAATATTGAAGGAAATGCTTTAGAGTTGAATGGAATAGATATCTTTGTTAGTAATAACACTTTCATCGGTAATCTTCATGCTATTAACACTTTTAGTGCATTTCATCATATCCTTCTTGCACAATGCCTTCGTCTCACTGTGTCTTATAATTCCTTTTACAATATGACCTCCTATGTCCTCAATGCGAGTCGTGGTCGTATCACAGGCACTATTTCACATAATAATTTCATTGAAAATAATCCAACTGACCTATATCAGACGATGTCTAAACAAGATATCAAATATTTCGATGATAGGGATGTTATAGGGAATTATTGGTCAGATTATGCAGGTGATGGAAAGATTTATACCGTGTATCGGTATGAACACGACCCAGGTAGTTATTATACTTACTATGACAACTTTCCCAGTTCTACACCTTTTGCTCCTTTCTTTGGTGAGTTTGTTCCTCCTTGGGAACAAGAAACGGAAAAAACCGTTTTTTCTTTTCTCCCTTTTTTAGTTCTGCTCTTTTCTACTTTTGTTATTCGAAGAAAGTCTTCCTCCCTTTCTTAGTTTTATTTTTTTCTTTTCTCTTCTTTTCTTCATTTCTTTAGTCCATTCAACACTGACATTTCTTCTTTTCGTGTGATGTAATCAAATGCTTTTGGATCGTGTGTTGCTATTATTAGTGTTGTGTTATATTTAATTGACATTTCTTTTAGTAGCTCGTATATTTTCAGTGCATTTTCTTCGTCTAGATTTCCTGTTGGTTCGTCAGCTAGTATTATTTTTGGGTTATTTGCTAGTGCTACTGCTACTGCTACTCTTTGCCTTTCTCCTCCGCTTAAGTATGGTGGATAGCTTTTTTTGTATCGTTCTATTCCAAATTCTTTTAGTAGTTCATCTACCCTTTGTTCTCTTTCTTTTGGTGGTTTATTTGCTGCTAGCATTGGTATTTGTATATTTTCTTCTACTGTTAAGAAGTCTATTAGGTTAAAGGTTTGATACACTAGTCCTATTTTATCTCTTCTTAATTTTACTAGTTCTTCTATTGAGTATTTTGTTATATCTTCGTTGTCAATGAATATTTTTCCTGATGACGGTATTTGTAGTCCTGCTAGGCAGTGTAATAGGGTGCTTTTCCCTGTTCCGCTTTTGCCTACTAGGCATAGTCTTTCCCCACTTTTTATTGTTAGGTCTACTCCTCTTAGAGCTACTGTTTCTACTGCTCCTTTGTAAATATGGAACAGGTCTTCTATTATTATTTTATTTTCTGTCATTTCACTCACTATTTTTGTATATGATGTTATTAATAAATTGTTTTGTTCTCATTATGGATATAAATACGTTTGATGCAACCATGATTAGAAATATTATACTTAAATAACTAAAAAGTAGAAGATAGGGTTTGTTTTGACTTATGTTTATTATATTTGTGCTTATGAATATCTCTAAGAAAGTCACGAGTGCTAGCGCAGAGGGGTAGGATATTATAAATAGCACGACAAAATTCGTATTCGACGATAGCAATGACCCAGTTAATAAGTGTCTATAGGGTATTCCTCTTGTGAACAGTTGCGTAAATCCTTTTCTTATAGAGTTTAACCTGTATATTTGGTTATTTATGATATACAGCACTAATAATGTTGCTGAAAACACTAATTGAATGTAATAAAAAGTGTAGAGTAAGTTTTTAGGTATTGGGTAAAAACTATTTATGTACTCCTCTGCATCTTTTATTGATATTTTTAATTGGGGACAATGTGCTAAAAGAAGTAGTTTAGCTTTTTCTAAAATCCTATTTTCTTTATTTTTTATCAAGACTGTTTTTATTAGTGATTGATCCAATTGTGGATAAGTATAATTACCATTTTCCTCTAATTGAGTGTTATTTGTAACCATGGTTGTCATTTCTGGTCCTATCCATGCCATTGCCCAGACTTCATTTTGTGGTGATAGAAAAGGTAAATTGTCATAGATAGCATAAACTGTATAATTAAACAAGACAGATACACTATTATTTTCTAATAATGCTACTCCACCAGCTACTGGTAAGATTAGTGTATCATTTACTTTTAGATTAAAAGTTGTTGCTAGTTTTTCAGATATTATAACATTATAAGGATTTTTCATCATACTGTAAAAGGGTTTTAATGGTGGTTTACTCTTCTCTTCTATCTTTGATTTGCTTATAGTATAGTTCAGAAAGTCTGCATATTGTGTCGGTCGTGTAAAGTAGTAATTTATCCCTGTTACTGTTGTATAATTTATGATTGGTAAGATTTCTCTTTCGTTGAATGTTTGATTTATCATCATTAAACTTTCTGGCGTTATGTTCTCTATCATCATATCTCCGCACATTGAGTTAGTCAGATCAAAATGCAACTGATTACTGTATGTGTCGAAGAAAATCATCAATGTTGGTAAAATTATTAGCAATAAGATGAACATGAAGTTTTCTAGTTTTCTTTTCTTTTTTGTTTCTTGAGAATAGAGTTTTAATAATATTTGACCATAGTCTTTGAACATTTTTACTACTCTAGCAAATATTACATATTTGATCCCTTTTACTATATAACTGATGAAATTATCTAAAAGAGTTGAGAATGTGTAAAAGAACAGTATTACAAGTGCTAGTGTAAGAATAGTATATACTATTGTTTCCTGATACACATATTCTTTTAAGAGTAGAAAGAATACTACAATTATTGAGAATCCTGCTGCTCTAAACAATAGTTCTATTAGATCATATTTTGCCCCTTCTCTCACAAACATTTTTTCTGTGTTTGTTGAATAGTAGTTTTTATAATAGTCTTCTAATGATTTTTTTATTGTTTTTTGTTGTGACACAGTTATGATATATGTCCAGATAAAGAAAAGGATGAAAGATGTCAGTAAATATGTTACCGATTGGTTGAAAAATAGTACTATTACTAGTTGTGTTATAGCAAATAAAATTAAAAATGATATTCCATTCATCAGTAAAATCGTTTTGTTGATAAATTTTCTCGATTGCTTTTCTGAGAACCCTTTTTGAATTAGAGTGTTCAAAGTTGCAGTATAATTTTTGAATAGGAACTCTCTTGATTTACTGATAATTATAAGCTGTAAAACTAAAAGAGGTGTAGAAGTGAGAATGTAGAAGATTATACTTGCTCTAAATTCTTTAAAGAAATTATCTACTCTATTTTGAAAATTATTTGTGTCTAACTCTAGTTTCATCGCAAGAGTTCTATTATAATCTCTTCTGTATTTATCCAAAGATGATGAGAGAAACAGAAGTTTACCGTTATAAGTTGAAAGAAAGCCTAGCGATGTTTTCTCTGAGTAACTTATGTTATAACACGTAACAAAAGGGACAGAAAACCCAAGCAAAAGAAAAGGTATGGTTCTAAAGTAATTCTCTGCAGTTTTTGAGTTTACAAAGATATAGTTTGAAGAAGATAAATACTCTCTAAAAGCTGCAGGAAGAAAATCTACACTAGAGCTGATGTTAAATGTTTTTACAGTGTTTACTGTTGTTGAACCTGTACTAAACTCTGATTCCACTGTGATAGACTCATTGGTGTCGTAATATGTCGTTAAAATATCACCATATATAACGCAATAGTCATCCATTATGTCAAAAAGATTGTTTGTTACTATTAGATAAACAGATTGAGATACTGGGGCATCTCCAATAAATGTAGAGCCATTAATGGTTCTGGTAGAAAAGTGTGAAAAGGAGAAATAGTTAGAAAAATAAGGAGAGAAATTGGGAATATTTTTTTCCCAGCTATAAAGAACAACTAAATCTATATTTTCTTCGATCTTTGTTGTTGAAGCAATATCCATAGGTAAAGGTTGTGTAGCGAAGGAATTGAGTAAAATCGTTGTATTGCTACCTATTAATATTATCAAAATCGCCAAAAAGAAAAATACAATGAATTGGGGGAGATTTGTTACTAATAAGGCACGATTAGACTTAATGTAGTTACGTATCATCTTACCCACCTGATTTTTAGTTATCTGCATTCTCTTTATCGTCTAAGAACAGTATCAAGTTATTTACTCATTATATAAATTTTCTCTTTAGTTTCGAGACATTCCTTTTAAACTAATTGCAGAGAGCAAAAAGAGAATGTAAATGTTTCACTCCACTACTAATTACTATAATTCCATCTAAGAGATATGTTCTTGTTAGCTTTTAAATAAGAAACGATATGGAGAACATAGAAAAATTCTTAAAACAAAGGAAATAAAAGCGTATATAGGAGTAAAACAAAGGCCGGGTAGTCTAGCTTGGTATGATACATGCTTGGGGTCTTGTTAAACTGCGGTTTATCTTGACAACTTGCATGTGATCCTGTGTTCAAATCGCAGCTCGGTCACCATTTTTCCTTTCTCTCTTTAACATTCAGCTATTATTTTGCAATTCTCTATGGAAAATCTTTAATTTTAGTTTATTTTCCTATTTTTATGCTCTCAAAAGAAGTCAAATTTTGTTTTTATTGTCATGCTTATCATTCTCTTTTTCCTTCTTATCCTCTCAATGAAGCCTTTTTTTCTTTAACTAGTTTTACTCCTCGTTGTGAGCTTCATCATACTTTTACATGTTCTGTTTGTCAGCATCCTCATCACTTCAATTCTATTGCTTGGTGTAACGACTGTCAGAAATTCACTTGTTTACATTGTGGTTCTTCTCATATAATCAAAGATTCTTTTCTTTTTTATGATTATTATTACTCTATCACTTGCTCTTCTTGCCATTCTTCTCTTTCTTCTTTAGACTTTTCTGAATTTCAAGGTCTTCATCCTTTTCAACTTGGTTCTTTGCGCCCTCAATATCAAGACCCTCTCAATGTTTGGTTTCCTTTATTTTCTGAAACTCTTCCTTCTCTACCCTCCCCTAATTCTTACTGGGGTTCTGAAAGATTTAAATCTCTTCGTTCTTTTACTTTTCAACGTCTTTCTTCTAACCACAATCTTTCCCCTCGCGCTATCTGGGATGCTAGTGCCTTTGAATGGGTTAAGCATTGTCCTGATGGGGGTGATCTTTATCATAAAAACATTATTCTACCTTCTGTTTATTCTTTATTAGCTCCTCAAAAAGAGGATACTATCTTGGACTTAGCTTGTGGTGAGGGTACTGTTTCTCGTTCTTTAGCTGGCTTTGGTGCTCGTGTTAGTGGAATTGATTTTTCTTCTCTTCTTGATTTTGCTCAAGAACGTGAAACTCAAGACTCTTTAGGTATAAATTATATCAAAGATGATGCTCTTAATCTTCTTAACCATTTTTCTCTGTCTTCTTTTGATAAAATTGTTTGTAATATGGCTCTTATGAATATCTGCGACTATCAAACTATAATTAATCTTGTTTGGCAAATACTGAAACCTGGAGGAGTTTTTGTTTTTAGCATCGTTCATCCTTCCTTTTCTTTCCCTTCCTCTTTCTTTCTTAAAGTGCCCCCTGATTCTCACCGTAATGAAGATGGTATTGTCGTTACCGATGATTACTTTGACACTCGCCCTATTTTAATGGAATCTTTTCGTCATCCTGGACAATTTATCCACTTCCATCGTCCTCTTGGTGATTATCTTAATTCTTTATCTGATTCCCACTTCTTTTTAGATCGTGTGATTGAACCACAAGTAACAGAGGAGGTTGCGGAAAAATATCCTACTCACTTCTTCCGTAATCATGACCGTGTTCCTCGTTTCATTGTTATTAAAGCTACTAAGTTAGATAAAAAGTGTTTAAACAATAAATAGTGCAAGAAGAGGCAATAACGATTTGATAAAAAAATGAAGAAAAGATTAAAGTTTTTTTCCTTAATCTTGTGTTATATCTTGTTTTTCTTTTGTTGGTAATTTATAGAGCAATACTATGCTTATGAGTATAAAGAATCCTCCTATGAGTATTCCATATTTTATATCACCTAAAAGGATACCTGCCCATTCAACCATTACAGGAGCGAGCAAGGTAAACCCTCTTGCTCCATTGTATGATAATGACGCTGCTGTTGCTCTTACCTTTGTAGGATATATTTCACTGAACACTGCTCCAAAGCTTGAAAAGTATCCGCATCCAAATGTAAAGAGTGTTAACCCTACATATTTTGCCCATTCATACTCTACAAAGAGTCCGAGTATTATTGCAGATGCTAATATCATTGCTGAATACCCTATAAATGTTGGTCTTCTTCCAAACCAATTAGAGAAGAATCCGAAAAGGACATGTCCTATATATCCTGACGTCCCCCAAAATACCCCTATCATTAGAGCTGAGCTTACTAATGCTAAAGTTTGAGGTTCATTTATTAAATGTGGATAAATGCCTAATACTGCTTTCACGAAGAAGGAGTCTTGTTCATGTGGGTGTATTTGGAATAATCCTGGTAACCAAGAATTAATAGCATAAAATGTCATCATTCCTGCTATTCCAAAACCCAATCCCATTAAAAACACTTTTCTCAATTTGCGAGAGAATAGTTCAGTAAAGACGCTAAAATCTAATCTATGGTAATTAATATTGTTTAGTGCTCGCTCTTCACACTCTTGTTCTTTCTTACATTTCCATGCTTTTGATTCTGGTACAAAGAAATGTATGAAGACTGCACTAAGTACGGCAATACCTCCGAACAGAAAAGTTACTCTCCATCCAGGTAAAGATAATCCGAAAATAATTAAATTGTTTAGATCAAAGTAAGGAACAATTAATACCACCAACAATCCTGCTAATAGTTCTCCTAATGGCCATCCTGCTTGTGTAATGGATATACCTACATTCCTTTTCTCTTTTGGCCATATTTCACCTATTAAACTCGACCCTAATGCCCATACTCCTCCTACTCCTATTCCTGTTAAGAAACGAATAACAAATAGAGTTGCGATAGTAAAAGCAAAAGCTGTTAATACGGTGAATACACTATAAATACAAATCACAATAATCAAAGTTCTTTTTCTTCCTAGAGTGTCTCCGAAGAATCCAAAAAGAAGTCCTCCAATACCTGTTCCTAACAGTTGTAGTCCCATCAACCATCCTTTTGTTGTTGGAGCGAAAGCTAAATCTTCCCCTATCTGAATAATTACAAAGGTAAGTAGAAGAAAATCTGCTGCATCAAACATCCACGCTAGAACTACTCCGATAAGTGTTAGATATTGTTCTTTTCTTGTATAAGTTAAATATAACTGAGCAAACGTCATAAACGGCACCTTAAACTCTAAAGATAATCGGAAAAAGCTGTGTTAAAAAGTTTGAGTTCGAAATCAGTTCAGAATAAAGTGATAAAAAGATAAAGAAGTTTGTTACTTCATTTTTTCCTTCATAAGTATATTGAACCTGCAATTTTAAGCAATGAAAATGAACTTTAAGTTTCAAAGCTGAACATTTTTCCCTTTTTTTCTTTTATCTTTCTACGCTTGTTCTCTATTTTTTTCTTCTTGATCAAAAATGTAACATTCATCGAGATTTAGTAAAATCGTTAATGTTTCTCCTACTTGAAAAATTTTTTTTGTTCTTGTTGAATAATAAAGCATTTTTCCATTATATTCTAAACTAATTATTTGCTTATCTAATATTTGCTCGGTATCTTTTATTTCTGCTATCAAAGGGATTTGTGTTTTTGATATCGGTTTGCTTTTATCATATTCTTTTATACTTTCTGCTCTAAATCCTAACTCTCCTCTTTTCAAATCATTTTCTTTTACTATATTTTGCAACTTTTCAGATAATTCTAGTTCTTTTTCTTCAGTTTCAAGGTAGAACGCTCTTTCTTCTTTTCTAAATGCTAAAAAGTTCATGGGGTAATTACCTATGAATGTTGCAACAAACTTAGTTTGTGGATGATAATAAAGTTCTTCTGGCGTTCCTATTTGCACAATCTCTCCTTCATTCATCAGTATTATTTGTTCCCCTAATGCCATTGCCTCGTTTTGATCATGAGTTACATAGACTGTTGTTTTTCCCAATATTTGGTGGAGTTTTCTTATCCAAGTCCTCATTTCAAACCTTAATCTCATATCAATGTTGCTTAATGGTTCATCGTAGAGATAAAAAGTTGGTTCTCTTATTATCTCTCTCCCTATTGCTATTCTCTGTTTTTCTCCTCCGCTTAACTGATGGGGATATTTGTGTCTGTGTTCTTCCATGTGTAAAAGATTTAACATTGAAAGGATTTTTGCTTCCATTTCCTCTTTCGAATAACTAGGACGTTTAAACACATTTCCTTTCTTTCTACTTTCTAATGGAAAACGTAAATTCTCTTCTATTGTCATGTGTGGAAAAAGAGGATAATTTTGGAAAACTAAAGCTACATTTCTTTTATTTGCTGGTAAACGTGTAACATCTTGTTCATCAAATCGTATTTGTCCAGTAATTGGTTCTTGTAATCCCGCTAGCACTCTAAGAAGTGTTGTTTTTCCTGATCCAGATGGTCCTAAGATAACGATAAATTTTCCTGTGGGAAGAGTGAGATTAATACTATTAAATAGTTGTTTTTTTCCAAAACTCACCGAAATGTTTTCTAATTCTATTTTCATAATTCTACAACCTTTCTTTCATTGCTTTTGAATTTTACAAGAATATGATTTCTTAAAAGGAAGAACACTATTAAAAGTGGTAATATTGTTACAATTGATGCTGCTGCAAATAACCCCCATTGAGGTACACTTGCTTCTATTGACCCTACAAAGGAGTATAGTTTGACGGGTATTGTATATTTATTTGTTGATTGCAAGAGAACGAAGGAGAGTAAAAAACCATTCCACGTACTTAAGAAACTAAATAGGAATGTTATTGCAAGTGCAGGAAGAATTAGAGGGACGACAATTCTCCTTATTATTGTTATTCTTGAATAACTCATGATTAATGCGCTTTCATCTAATTCTTTAGGTATCGAATCAAGATATCCTTTAAGGATCCAAAGTGTTAAAGGAATCGTGTTCGTGCTATATGCAATAATTAACCCAATTAAAGAATCTATAAGCCCAATATTAAAAATGATGATGTAGAGGGGGATCAACGTCAGAATTCCCGTGAATATTTTTAGCACAAATACTCCGAACATTAATTCTTTCTTAATTGAGAAATCGTATCGTGACAAACTATAAGCTGCAAATATTACTATTATTAGGTTTACACTTGCTGCACCTACTGACACAATTATTGAATTGAGGAAATTAACATGCACCCCTTCTTCTACAAATATTGTGATATAGTTTGTGAGTGTCGGGTTAGAAGGAAGGAAAGATGTGGGCACATATCTATTTAGAGGGTCTAATGAGATCCATAAAACATTCCATAGAGGAATAAGGGAAATAGAAATGATCGCAGTAAGTAAAGCTATGAAATAAACATTTTTTGTTTCCATGAATGGTTCTTTGCGTTTTCTGTTAATAACAACTGAGAGTGTTTTTATCAATTGCACTCCAAAGAGAAAACTAAAAACTATTATCCAACCTATTGACACATTAAGTAATTGCAGAGTCAGTAAAGTGATAAAAGATACGAGAAGAATTGTATTTTCTTTATAATAAATGAAGAACATTGAAATGAGACATAAGAAAGAGAAACTGAACACAATCCACAAACCAATACTCTTACTATAAATAGTTGCAATAACTAATAATAGCACTGTTTGACTTAAAATTAATAGAAATTCTTGCTTTAATGGGATTAGATATTGATCAACAACAGCAGTTTTTTCTTGTATTTTACTTATTTTTTCTTTTATTTTTCCAAATCCTTTTTGCCTAACACTTCTTAATATAACAATTTGAGGGAGTTTGTATAAAAGAAAAACTGCTAAGAGCATATTCCAATTGAAAGCAAACCACATTTGATAAATAAAGAATTGAACTAATGAGAGAATGAGATCAGCTACTAATATTATTCTATAACTACCTATTCCAATTTCTTTATTTTTTAAGTTAAGTAATGCTATCCCTATATATAACGAACCTATTATTATTGTGAGAGGAAATGACCAATATATACCAAAATATCTAAAGGCTGTTATCGCTGCTGTTATATAGACAATACCCTGAAGAACTGGTATAAAATGAAGATAAAACCAGTTTGTTTCTCTTCTTTGTTCTTCATTTGGTCTATACGAACTTTTTACTCCTTTTGATACCCTAATCCAGATAAAAATAAAAAATA
>CAZEQQ010000005.1:18777-20180 GCA_964514425.1 uncultured archaeon | reverse complement strand
CAATTGAAGTACTTGCAGGAAAAATAGGCTTATCAGCTTCTATCCTCTATTTCTTCGCGGCTTTTTCAGCTTTAGGAACAACATTTGCTTTACTTACCATAACAGTTAACCAGTTAAAAATTATGGCTAAAGGCGGTAGTGTTCCTGAATTTATGGCATTTGAGAAAAAGAATAGCACACAACTCTATACTATTATTACTTCTTTGATAGTTACTATCATCGCTGTTTTAATGGGACTAGCTCTATTCATATGGAATATAGACGATGCTATAGACATTGTTGCAAATGCAGGAGTTGCTTTGATTATGATTTCAGCTATGATACCTGCAGGAGTAGTTGCATTATATCTCCGTTTCAAATTACCAATATTAGAGCGACCATTTAAAGCACCATTATACTTTGTAACCTTCCCTTTGGCAATATTGATAGGTTTATATCTATTGTATTTGTGCTTTGTACCAGTTACACAATTTTGGTTTTCACTGGTTCTTGTAGGCGTAGTTGTGTTAGCAACAGTAATCTTACAAATGGTTGTGAAAAGGAATTGAGCTGAATAGTTTCATCTTTTTCCCTTTCCTTTTTTCTTTTTAGCCCAAAATTTATATTCTACTTATCTATTAACCATTAGATAACATAATATTGCAACAAGGTAAGTGAAAAATGGCATTGCTAAACATAAATTGTATCTGTGGAGAAAAGATTGACTATGAAGTTAATCCAGAAAGTCTTAAAGAAGAATTTTCAAAAATGGGTGTAATCCCCATTCTTATATCTCATGGAGACCATTTTGTTACAGTATATATCGATAAAGATTTAGCAATTCGTAGTGTAGAAAGAGTTATACTCATTCAAGACGATAAATCATCAGTAGTTGTAAAATCGTCTTTGAAAGAAGAAGATTTAATTGCAATATTAAACGAATTAAAACAAAAAAATGACCCTTTAAAAAACTATATACGCTTCATTCGTTCTTTAACTGAACGCATTAAAGTACCTGAACAGATTTTCATAATTGGCAGAATGATTGGCTCAGAAGCGTGGTTGAAACGAAGAGAACCAATAATTAAAATGGGTGCTTCTTTTAAAGTTGAAGTATTACTATTATTAAAAAATGAACTAAAGCCAATATATGATTTAATAGCTAGTACGGAGGAACCAAAGGGAGATAAAAAAACACTAATTATAAAAGAAGGTATCTCAACACAATTTATTATTGGAATGGCTCAAGGCATACTCGATTCACTACAAAATTACATGGATAAACAGAAGTCCGTAAGGTTAGAATACTTTACAAACAATGATAATGTATACCTCACCCTCCTAGATGAAGAGTAAAAGAATGGATTTAGAAATCTAATTTTTTGAAAGTTTTATTAATAAACTAATCGCACCCATTAATGACC
>CAZEQQ010000005.1:0-18767 GCA_964514425.1 uncultured archaeon | reverse complement strand
TCTATATTAGTTCCTTCCGTCGCTGAAACTTTTATTGATTTCATAGGATATTTTTCCAAAAATTCCTCAATTCCTTTATCTGAAATAGATTGACCAAGATCTAATTTATTTCCTATTAAAAAAAGAGATGCTTCTTTAAAGTCTCTATTTTTCTCTAACATAGGTATCCAGTCTTTTTCTAGGTTACTTAAAGAATGGTATCTATTGAGGTCATAGATGAAAAGAATCAAATTTGCACAATAAATATAATCTTCTTGGAAAAAACGAAATTGTGGTTGCCCGCCAAGATCCCAAAAAACAACCTCTGCTTCTAAGTTATCATTAAGTGCTAATGTCAAACTTTCTATTGATAAACCTGGAGTTAGTTTAGTTGTTTGATCCTTCCCTAATATTTTGTAAACAATTGTAGTTTTACCCACACCTCCATCCCCCGCAACTAAAACTTTAACAGTTTGCTTCTTAATTGACATACGTCGTCTAAGAAATTTATTCTTTAAAAGTTTATTTAGGTGGCAATGTATAAAAGATAAAACACTTATTAATTCTTTAATAGTTACAAATTAAGAATTAAAATCACTACGACCATAATTTTATCTAACTTAAAAATAAAAATTGAGACAGAATTTTCTTAGTAATTTGTGGGTAGAAGCAGTCAAAAGCTCGTTACTAAAAGTTTTTTAATAGTCAATTCTTATATGAGTTAATGCCAGAGATAAAAAGTAACTATCCTAAAATTGCTTTATCACTCCTCATTTTTGGACATTTTTTGAACCATTTTTATGCATATATTTTTGGAGCGTCATTATTTGTTATAAGACAAGATATACCCATAACAAACTCACAAATTGGACTACTTGCAACAGTACAACTAAGTCTATTTGCTGTACTGACTTTTGTTGTAGGTATTTTTGGTGTTATTTGGGCCAAAAGTAAAACACTTTTCGTTCCCTTAGGTGTGGTTATGATGGCAGTTCACCTTTTTACAGCTTCCATTGCACAAGACTATTCTCTTCTAATTGTCTCAGCAGTTATAGTTGGAATTGGCGCATCATTGTATCATCCTATAGCATATGCAAGTATAGCAGATTTATTTGAAACTAAAAAAGGAATAGCTATGGCATTAAATGCTGCATTAGGTATGATAGGAACAGCATTGACTCCGGCAATGATAGTAACTTTTGATTTATGGGTAGGATGGAGAAACTTTTACATTATTTTTGGAATTGCTGGGTTGATTATAGGTCTCGTACTATTTTTTGGCTTCTCTAAAACAATAGAATGCAATTACACTTCATTAGAACTAGAGAATAATCATTTAAGAAAAGGTACAAGAAAAAGAACAAAAGCTAAAGAGTGGATGACAAGAGAATTAGTGATAATTTTAACTTTTACAGTTGGTATTTGTTTGCTTTACTCTTCTTTTCGTTCAGGGTTATATAAAATAATAACACAGTTTCTTTCAATAATTTTTGTGGATTATTATGCTATTGATGTCTTTGAAGCAGGATGGATATCAAGTGTCATGTTGGTAGTGGGAGGGTTAACAGCAATATTTGGTGGGCTTTTAAGTGATAAATATCCCACAAGTCTCACAATGTTAATCTCATTATTAGGGTCTGCTATAGCTCTTTTTGCAATATTCCTATTGGGAACCACTATTTCATGGATAATAACGCTTATACTTTTCTTTAGTTTTGTTGCTTTCTTACATTTTTCATCAGCTGCAGCAACGAAATATGTTGCAGAAGTAGTACCAAAAGAATCACGATCTACAGCTTTAGGGTTCTTATTTGCAATTCCCAACACAGTTGCAGGAATATTTCCTTGGATATTTGGGTTAATCTTAGATGAATCAACTTTTGAAAATGCGATAGCTTACCTTTTCCTATTAGCTGCATTGGCCGTTATAATGGCACTATATCTGTTAATGGTGGATATTAAAAGAAAAAAACAGAAGATAATACTGAAAGAGTGTTAATACACAAGCAAGCAATTAACAACCTAAAAAAGTAAAAAATGTTTTATCTCTGTTTAAACACAGAGATTACATTTGTTATAATATAGTTTCTTCTTTAGAAAAATCCAAAAAAGAGTGCAGCACCAAATAGAGGACCAAACATTACTGCAACTACTCCAACTAATTTAATGAGAATATCTAATGCTGGACCTGCTGTGTCTTTAAAGGGATCACCTACTGTATCTCCTACGATAGCTGTTTTATGAACTTCTGTTCCTTTACCGCCAAAATGACCCGCTTCTATATACTTCTTTGCATTATCCCATGCTCCACCTGAATTAGCCATCATTAATGCTAAAAGAAAGCCTGTTCCAAGAGCACCAAGAAGCAATCCTCCTACTGCACTAGGTCCGAGTGTTAAACCTAACAGTATGGGAACACTAATGGTCAATAATCCTGGAGCAATCATTGAAAGTATTGCTTGTTTTGTAGCGATGTTTACAGTGGAAACATAATCCGGTTTATTTTCTCTTTCCATAATCCCCGGTATCTCTCTAAACTGTCTTCTAACTTCTTTTACAATCTCATCGGCTCCTTTAGAAACACCTTTCATCACCAATGCACTTAACACAAATGTCATCATACCACCAATAAAGAAACCTATAATAACATCAACACGTTCAATGCTTAGTTGGTCAACTGTTACATCTACAACTTCAAAGTATGTAACTAACCAAGCTAATGCCGAAAGAGCTGCAGACGCAATAGCAAAACCTTTTCCAAGAGCAGCAGTCGTATTTCCCACAGCATCCAAAGCTTCACATCTTTCTCTTACCTCTTGACCCATGTTAGCCATTTCAGCTATTCCCGCTGCATTATCCGCAATTGGTCCATAGCAATCCATTGACAGTAATATACCCAAATTGAGCATCATTCCTAGTGCACCAATGGCTACACCAGTTACTCCAATAAGCATATAGGCGATAACTGTGGCTGTAACAACAGTTATCACAGGAATGACTGTACTAATCATTCCTAATGAAATTCCTTCAACAATCACAATAGCTGCTCCAGATTCAGCTCGTTTTGCCAATCTTTTAGTAGGACTGTAATGTGCAGATGTATAGTATTCTGCAGAAAAAGAAACAATTGTACCAGCGATTAGACCTACAATAACTGCACCAAACAGCTTTAATGTCATTATTATGTTATCTGAAAAGAATAGCCAAATAACAAGAAAACTAAGAACGATGGCAATAGCATTACTAATCATTACTCCTCTATTCATGGCTTCATGTGCATAAGAAACTTGTTTTTCAAAATTTTCCGCTTCTTTTGTAGGGCGAACAAACAATGCTCCTATGATAGAGGAGAAAATACCTGTAGCGCCTAGAACTAGAGGTAGAAATACTCCTGAACCTACATTATGAAATGCTACCATAGCTAAAACCATAGCAGCTGCAATTATTGATACATATGACTCATATAAATCTGAGCCCATACCAGCTACATCGCCCACATTATCTCCAACATTGTCCGCTATGACAGCAGCGTTTCGATCATCATCTTCAGGGATATTCTGTTCAACTTTACCTACTAAGTCGGCACCTACATCAGCACATTTAGTAAAAATACCCCCACCAACTCGCATAAAGAGTGCAACTGCAGAAGATCCAAAAGCAAAACCTATCCACACATGATAGTTAGCTTCACCCGGAAATAGTAATACTAACGTAGCTAAACCGAGTATTCCAAACCCTACAGAACTAAAACCCATAACTCCTCCACTAGAAAAAGCAATAACTAAAGCTCTACTCCATTTATCACGTGCTGCTTCTGCTGTACGTGCATTAGCTGCTGTAGCTATCATCATCCCAATATAACCAACTGAACTAGAAACTAAAGCACCAAAAATAAATGACAAACCTACTAAACCCCTAGGTTCTATGAATATACCGAGAATAACTGCAACAACAATTGTGAAAACACTCAAATATCTGTATTCATGCCGAAGAAAAGCTTTAGCACCAACACGTATTGCAGTCGATAACTCTATCATTCGCTCATTTCCTTGATCCTCACGTAATATTCTTCGTATTAAAAAGTATACAAAGCCTAACGCAGAAAATCCACCCAAGTAAATAATTACCCAAAATAATGGTGTGAAATTACTCATTTTTATAACCTATGTTCAATCATAATTATCTCAATAATAAATATTTTTCCTCTATATGACGAATAAATTGATTAATATTAAAATGATATAATTGATACAAAATCTGTTATATATGACTATAAAGCGCTAAAAAACCATGAAAATGAGTGTAATAATATAGTATTTGCAAAAACATTTTGTTTATTGTTTCATTAATGTCGATATTGTACGAATAATCTTTATAAGAATAGAGATATCTTTTATTTATTGGAAATTCTTAAATAATGATTAGTGGACAAAGGTCAATTTTGAAGAAAATTAGGAGAAAAAAATGGATTACATGCTTTTAACACCAATAGGTGCTATAGTGGCTATAGCCTTTACAATAATTCAATATTATCGACTTAAGAAATATTCACCCGGTTCAGAAGACATGATACGGATACAGAGAGCAATAAGGATAGGGGCGAAAACTTATCTTAAAAGGCAATACTTGGGAGTATACCTTTCTGCTGGTGTCATATTTCTATTGCTATTCATATTAGCTGCACTTGGAATGATAACGTACTTTATTCCCTTTGCATTTATATGGGGATTAACAACTTGTGCTTTTGCAGGTGTTGTGGGAATGATGGCTTCAACTTATGCAAATTCACGAACTGCAGAAGCTTGTAAAACCTCTATTAATGATGGATTAAAAGTAGCTTATTCTGCAGGTTCTATAATGGGTTTAGGTGTCGTTGGAATAGTTCTTTTTGAAAAAGCTTTTTGGTATATACTATTGAAATACATTTTTGTTTACCAAGGTGGAGATCTTATAGTCATCACTGATATATTGCTCATGGGAGCTATTGGAACAAGTTATATGGCGTTCTTTGCTAGAGTAGGAGGAGGAGTGTATACAAAAGGAGCTGATGTTGGAGCTGATCTTGTTGGCAAGGTAGAATTGAATATCCCTGAAGACGACCCTAGAAATGCTGCTGTCATAGCTGATGCAGTTGGAGATAATGTGGGCGATGTGGCTGGTATGGGCGCAGATTTGCACGAGACCTATGCTACCAGTATATTGGTTTCAATGACTTTAGGGGCTTCGGCGTTTTTTTTTATTGGAGCAACAGCTCAACAAATATTAAATGCAACAGCTGTAGCACCATTAATCATGGTAAGCGGAGTGATAGCCTCAGTAATAGGTTCTTTCCTTGTAAAAACAAACAAAGAGAAACCCTCACACAAAGATTTGATGTGGGCACTAAATAGAGGTCTATATACCACTATGATACTAACAATAATTGCGTCATTCTTTATCATTTGGGGATTAATAGGCTGGGAATATATACGTCTATTCTTTGGATTTTTGCTTGGATTATTATCAGGTGTAGTAATAGGACTAACAAGTGAATACTTTACAAGTGATTCGTATAAACCTACAATAGAGGTCGGAGAATCTGCTAAATGGGGTGTAGCCCCAGTAATAATAAAAGGATTATCTGTAGGAATGGGATCAGTAGGACCACCTATTATCATGGTCGTTCTTTCTTCATTTGGAGCATATGTAATAGGAGCAAAAGGTTTTGGACCTGGAAGCGAACCATTAATGGGATTATTCTGTATAGGTCTAACTGCAGTGGGAATGTTATCCATTTTAGGAATATCGTTGAGCACTGACGCATATGGACCTGTTTCAGATAATGCTGCAGGAATTGCAACTATGGCCAAATTGGATCCAATAGTTAGAGAAAGAACAGATGCTTTAGATTCAATAGGGAATACAACAGCTGCTATAGGAAAAGGATTTGTAATAGGTTCAGGAGCATTAACTGTTTTAGCAATGATTGCTGCTTATACCGATATGGTAGAAAAATTAGGTGAGATGCCCTATTTAGCAATAACAGACATAAGAGTCATAGCTGGTTTATTCATAGGAGGAATGATGCCTTTCATCTTCAGTGCATTAACTTCAGGAGCAGTTGCTACAGCAGCAGGAAAGGTGGTACAAGAAGTTAGAAGACAATTTAAAGAGATACCCGGACTAAAAGAAGGTGATGCTGAAGCAGACTATGAAAAAGTGGTGAAAATATCTGTAGCTGCAGGACAAAAAAGTATGATAACTCCAGGATTATTAACAATAATTGTACCTGTAGCTGTAGGAATGCTCTTAGGAGTACAAGGGGCAATAGCTTTACTTGTAGGGTCTTTGGTGTCTGGATTTGCAGTAGCGTTATTCTTTGCTAATGCAGGAGCAACATGGGATAATGCGAAAAAGAGAGCGGAAGCAATGGGATTAAAAGGAACAGACATTCATAAAGCCTTAGTGGTAGGAGATACAGTAGGCGACCCACTAAAAGATACAAGTGGACCATCATTAGATGGATTAATTAAATTAATGACAACAGTAAGTATAGTCGTTGTTGTGTTAGTTTACAAATATAATCTTTTTGAGTTGATAGGATAAAAATTATCTTTTATCCTAATCTTTTTGCAAATCAATCTCTACCTTGGAGTTTATTCAATTAACTTTAAAAAAAGTCTTAAAGGATTGTGAGTTTAGTGACTTATGACGGTAATAGTGATAACTGGTCCAAAAAATAGCGGTAAATCAACATTATTGTATAATATAATGGATGAATATAGGGTAAAAGTAGCAACTGGTGGGATAATAACATTAGGACATGAAAAAAGATTCTTCTACAACGTGAAAGAGGATGTAATGTTCCCCTTCTATGGTGAAGATGAAGAATATCTACAAGTGGGAAGATTCAGAATATCCGTAGATGCATTGAACTTCGCAAAACAAGGAATAATAAGAGCAAAAGACAATAAACTAATATTTATAGATGAAATAGGTCTTCTAGAAAAAGAAAGGAAGGGACTATATTTGGCAGTGAAACCAGTTTTAGATGAAGATAGTAAAGATAAATTGATCTTTATGGTAGTAAGAGAAGGTGTAGTAGAGGAGTTAGAAAGAATATTTGATATAAGCAATATAACAGTAATAGAACTTTCAGAATACCCTTCGAAAGCATTGATAGAAGAAATACATCAACGAATTAACTTAACTTTAAATATAGCGGAGTCCTAAAAAGAATCATGAGTAAAATGGAAGATGATTCAAAACCAAGCGAAAAATATGAAAAAATCAAAGACGAAATACAACCAGTAATAGAATATCCTACGGAAAAAAAAGAAGACTATCAAGAAATGAAAACAATAAAACGTTTTTATTTGGTGAGTGAGGGAATTGTAGCAATTATAATTGCAATAATATTAGGTTTCCAACTAGCATATGTAGGGACATCAGGAACAGAACAATTCTATAGATTTATGGGGTCACCTACAACAATGATGATGGTAGTAATAGCATCAATATTAGCATTAGTGAATACATACTTACATATCTTGACAGCAAAAAGAAGTAGTGAAAGAACAAATTATCTAATTATAAGATTGATACTATTTATAATGATAATTGTAACTTTAGTAAATCCCTATACATTAATAACAATGGGACAACTAGTGATAGTATACGCGATAGCATCACAAACAATACTAAAAATATATCTGGCAACATCAGATAAACCAATAACAACTCTTCTGTTCAAAAATTCAGTTGCTGGATCACCAGCGGAAAATGAGTGGAGAAAATATGACTATATGTCAGGAATAATAGCGATTATACTAGGAATATTCTTGTTACAAACATTATGGTTAGTATACAATTTCATTATAAAAAGAAAACTAGTAATAGACAAAAAAAGACAATTAATAGTGAATATGCTAGACTTTGAAAAAGAAGTAAATCTAACAACAATATCATTGGAAATAGGAATATCATTGGAAGAAACAATATACATTTTGAGGGAACTAGAACATAAAAGAGAAGTTGAAGGAGAATTTACTAGATACGGATTTATTCTAAAGAAAATAAGAGCGTTAAAATGGTTCTCTTCAAAAATAGCAAACAAATATGAGACAATGTTACAAATGAGAAAATTGGGTGCAAAAGAAAATAAGGTAAGAAAAATATTTGACATTGCAGAAAGAGAAAGAGTAAAAGTTAAAAATTTCAAACAAATGATGGGTTTTAAAACTACAATAAGTAGTAAACAAATAGAATTATTGCTACCAAAAAGCGTAGTAAAGTTGAGAAAAAATCTTTTTACAGGAGAAGAAATACTAGTATTCAAGAAAGATAAGGTATTTGCAAAAAAAGAAAAAATAGTGAATATTCTATTAGAACATTATGAAGAATTTTTTGAAAATTAGGAGAAATTAATTTTTCTTCTACATTTTATACAAATAGACTTTTATTTTCGAATCTTTCGTGAAAAAAGTAAAGTTATGATTATAATGAAATGAATAGAAAATACATTTTACTTTAAGTTTACTATTAAAATATTACTTGAACGAAGAGTTTAAATACATCTGAATCCTATGTTTAATTGATGTGAGCAATATTCTTTTCTTGCTCACATCCTCCCTCCCTCTTTTCTTTAAAATTTTGAAAAAATCAAACGTTTTACTAGATTTCAACTTTTTTCTGCCAAAAATGTTACTACAAAATCATCTCTAACCAGTAAAATATTTTCGAATACATTTAAGTAACTTTCTTTACTTCTGCCTTCATGGATAGTATTAATCCTTTTAAAGGTTCATGGGGAATTTATGATGCTTCTTTGAATGAACCTTTAATTCGCTTTGATCCTTTTCGTTCTTATTTGACATCTAATAATATAAAAATTGGTTTTCTTTCCACTATTAGCTCTTTACGTTTACTTCGACCTGATGAGTTTTCTCCTCCTCCTTCTACCAAAGACTTTCCACCCTTTTCAGATTCTTCAAGTGTTTTTATTAATATTGTCCAAGGGAATCTCCCTGCTATAGTAATCCAAAAAGATACTGAGTCTTACCAATCTATTTTCTCTACTTCTCCAAAAAGTGAATTGTTAACTCAACATAAAGCTCTTTCTATTATTAACATGTTCAGCCCTCAATCTAGAACCTCTTCTGGTACTTATCCTTCCCAAGGTCTTTCTTTAGTCCATTTTCCTACTACTTTCTCCTCTAACTTTTCTTCCCTTACTTTCTCTGACATTCATCATTTATTTTTAACAACTAAACACTCTCATCTTAAAGTCATTCAAGAATATTCATCAGTGAGACCTAAATCTCCCCTTTCTATCTCACATTTCTTTAATATTGGTCCGTCTACTGGTGCTAGCATTTCTCATATTCATTCTCAATCTTATTTTTCCTTTCTTTCTCCCTATTCTGGTTTGCATACACATGCCTTTTCTGAGTCAGCTAAGCAGTGGAGTGAAAAACATCAAAATAGGTGCTTTGCTTGTTGTCTTACACAAAACTCCAATGATACTCTTGATCTCTTTAACCAACCTCTCAATTTTGCTTCCCGAGTGTTTTATGAAAATGCTGATTGGGTCGCTTTTCTTGCTTTTGCTCCAGAAAGGGATTATCATATTCGTATCCTTCCTAAATCTCATTGCACCCACTTTCATCTTCTTACTGATTCACAATTGTCTTCTCTTGCCACTCTATTCTATTATTGTCACTCTGTGTTAGATTATGTAAGTGAGACAGCTGCTTCCATGCTTCGATTAAACAAAGACAGGAATATTCTTTTCCGTCAATCTCCTCTTAATTCTGACTTCTATCCTTTTCATCTTGTCATCGACATCCTACCTTTCCAACCTATTGGTGGAGCGGAAATAATGGATTCTTTTCGTATTGTTTCCTTAATTCCCGAACAGTCTGTCGTTGAAATCAAGAACTATCTAAAAAGTTTAAAATGAATGAGAAAGTAAAAGATTAATGATTGAGCACACTCGCCCTCCTACAGTTATTGTGCTTCATGCATATCAACCTACTACCCAAGATCCTAAAGTTCTTAAAAGAATTGTTGAAAATTGTTATGTTCCTTTTCTTAAAGCTCTTCGAACTAATTATGATATAAAAATCACTTTGAATATTAATGGGTGTTTGTTAGAGAAACTGAGCACTGAATATCCTCATGTAATTCAACTTATTAAAGAAGGACTAGAGTCAAAACAGATTGACCTTATGGGCACTGCTTTTTATCATCCTATCCTTCCTTTCTTGGACAATGATGACATTCACTACCAAATCAAGAAACAACAAGAAATTCTCCTAAGCACTTTCAACTATAAACCAACAGTTTTTTTTGCTCCAGAAATGGCTATCAGTCAATCTATTCTTCTTCCTATCATTCAGAATGGTTTTTCTTTTTTAGTTGGCTCTGAACACGTCCATACTCTACCTGTTGCAGGGAAATATTCTTGCTCTACTGGTACTCTTACTGTTATCAAAAGAAATAGTATAATTAGCAACAATATCTCTTTTAACCACTATAAAGCAGATTCTGACAGTGTTCTATCTGATGTTTCACAAGCATTTAAAGATACTATTTTTCCTGTCACTATCGCAATGGACTTAGAGACTTACGGTGAACATATTCCCGAATATTACAACTTTTTCTTTAGATTCGCCCAAAAGTTGCACACTATTCATTACTCTGCTATTGGTACTGAATACAGTAAAGTTGAACCTATCAAAGAAGTTGTATCAAGTTCTTGGTCTACATCTGAACACGACCTTCATCATAATAACCCCTTCCCCTTATGGGATCATCCTTGTAATGCAATACATCAATTACTACACATGCACTTTGGCTTACTTCATCAGGTTAAACCTCATATTGCTTCAGCTGATTGGTCGTATTTGTATCAATCTGCCCATTATTCCTGTCAATTTTGGTGGGCTTCTGATCATTGGTGGAGTGGTGAATTAATTATGAAAGGATTGATGCTCCAACGCCAAGCTTTAGAACAAATGGCTGCATTCCTTCCCCCAAAGTTTGGACAAATTATATTAACTCTTTCTACAGATATTATTGAAAGAGTAAAAAGAGTCATCGCAGTAAGAGGATAAAAATGAAAATAGTGTTTTGTTCAGCAGAAGTATTCCCTTTTTCTAAAACTGGAGGATTAGCAGATGTATCTAATGCTCTTCCTAAGGCATTAGAAAAAAGAGGACATGAAATAATAATTTTAACTCCCCTCTATAGTTTTATTGAACATAACTTCTCTCTAAATCAAATTGAAAAGGAGTATTCTGTACTAATGGGCGAAAAGGAAGAAAAATTCACACTCTATGAAACTTTTCTGCCTAATTCATCAGTTAAAGTTCTTTTTGTTAAGCATCCTTATTTTTACAGAGAAACAATTTACGTTAACCAAGAAGGAAAAGAGTTTGAAGATAACCCAATACGTTATATTTTCCTATCTCGTGCTATAGCGGAGATAACAGAAAAATATCTCCCCTCTTCTGATATTTTACATGTGAATGATTGGCATACAGCCTTAGTTCCTTTTATTCTTAATACAGAACACAGCAATTATCCTAATACTTCTAAAATTAAGATTCTTTTTAATATCCATAACATAGGTTATCAAGGAATATATGATAAAGAAAGAGTTAGTAATTTAGGAATAAATAACGAATACTTTACAGATGACCATTTAGGTTTTTATAATAGAATAAACTATATGAAAGGAGGAATACTTTATTCTGATGCTATAGCAACAGTAAGTAAAACCTATAGTAAAGAAATACAGACAGACGATTATGGTTTTGGTTTACAAACTTTACTCAAAGAACGACAAGATCAACTTTTTGGTATTATCAATGGAGTAGATTACGAAATATGGAATCCAAAAACTGACCCTTATATTGCTATTAATTATGATTCAACCACATTAGAAAATAAAAAAATTTGTAAAGAGGAATTACAAAAAGAATTGGGACTAGAAATTTCATCTAAACCTTTAATTGCAGTTATATCAAGGTTGGACTATCAAAAGGGATTAAACCTTCTTATTGAAAAATTTGACGATATAATGAATTTAGATATTCAATTGGTTTTACTAGGAACAGGTAGTGCAGAGTTAGAGAAAAACTTCAAACTCAAAGGAGGACACTATCCTAAGGATTGTTCAATAAAGATTACCTTTGATGCTGTTCTTTCTCATAAAATTGAAGCAGGAGCAGACATGTTTTTGATGCCTTCAAGATATGAACCTTGTGGTCTAAATCAGATGTACTCTATGATTTATGGTACAGTACCAATAGTAAGAAATGTTGGGGGATTAGCTGATACTGTAATGAATTACAATAGTGAAACGGAAGAAGGAACAGGGTTCAGTTTTGATAAATTCAATGCCAATGAATTCTATAATGCGATAAAGAGAGCTGTACAAGTTTATACTGAAAAGGAGAAATGGACAAGATTAGTTCAAAAGATTATGAATATAGACTTTTCTTGGGAAAAACGTGCTGAGGAATGGGAACAATTCTATCTACAAACAAAAGAACAAGTGGATCAAGCAAAACTTTCTGTAGTTATAGATGATGGTTTTGAAGAAGAAGCTATAGATAATAACGAAGAATAATTAAGATAATTTCAAAATGTACATTGAAAGATTTTTTTGTTATTTACCTCTTTTTTCTATTTCCCCTTTAGCACTCGACTGTTCCTTCAAGATTAATTTATCATATTCTTCTTGGATGCTCAAAACACCATTACCACTTAATTTGTTATAGATATTTTCATAATAATTGAGCTCATCATCTTCAACTTCCTTAAAATCCATGAAAACATGATATTTATATCCACCAAGTTCGATGTATAAACCACTATCACAGAATTCAGTAGATTTGCGAATATACTCTAGATCTGTTATTAAATCTTTAAAGATAAGAAATCTTTTTTCACCTCTAGAAATATTTAATCCTTCTGCTATAGTTTTATGTTTCAAATCTGTTGATTCTGATGATTTGCTATTATAAGCAACAGAATACTTAATCCAACCTGAGGTGAAATTGTATTTATTGTGGTAAATAATCAACGCTTTTTCTTCTCCTATCATATTTGAATAAGCAAATACATCTTCATTAACTCCATTCCTCGTGTCTAAATTGTAAAAATAGAAATTCTCAACTTCTGCAAAAAGATATCTCTTTCTGAGCAAAGGAAATACTGTTTTTTTGTGATAGCTCACGAATCCTTCATCTTCTCTTTCATCATAATATGCTTTTCTATACTCCATTCCATATTTTTCACTGAAACCTTCAATTTGACCATGTCCAAACATCGGTAATCCCGGCATTGTAGCTAAAAGAATGCATACTCCGAAATATTTGTCTCCTTTGCCAAATTGTCTATAGGCCGTTTCTTCATCAGGGTTATTCATGAAGTTTACAAATCGTCTCAAGATTTGGGGATCAAATTCTAAAGTGTTCTTCACTGTATCTCTATATTTACTATTCTCTTCCATTTTTAACATGTTCATGAACGCACTATTATATACTCTATGCATTCCTAGCGTTCTAACAAAGTAGCCTTCTAGTAACCAAAACGCTTCAGCTAATAATAATGTGTCTGGAGCTTCTTCCGTTACTCTATCTACAACTTCACGCCAAAATTCTTTAGGCATTAGTTCATCAAATTTATCTTGAGTTAAACCTAAACCTGCTCGAGAGGGGATAGCGCCACCTGTTCCTGGTTCAGGGAACCAAAGTCGTTGAAAATGCATCTTTGTAAGTGTCATAGCTGCATCAAAACGGATAATAGGGAATAATTTAGCTACATGTATGATAGTGTTGATAACAGTATCACGTACATCTTTACGCAAATAGTCTAATTGTGCTGTATCATTCCAAGGCATACTAGTACCGTCATTACCATGGTAAATGAAACGTGTTTCTCCTGTTCTATTATCGATATGTTTGAAAACAACTGCTGCATCTGTTCGACTATAATAGTGATCCTCAAGATAAATCTGATAATCATGATTTTCCGACAGATTCTGCCCACTAAAAGAGTAAGATGGGAATGGACTATAAGGTAGAGAAA
Source organism: uncultured archaeon (assembly GCA_964514425.1). Classification (GTDB taxonomy): domain Archaea; phylum Asgardarchaeota; class Heimdallarchaeia; order Heimdallarchaeales; family Heimdallarchaeaceae; genus CAZEQQ01. The sequence goes on along the minus strand of CAZEQQ010000005.1, from coordinate 4,709 downwards.
CAAACCATTCAGGGTGTTCTTTTATCCATTTCGAATCTATTCCCATATGATTGGGAACCATATCACTCGCTAATCTTATTCCTTTCTTCCACGCTCTTTCCTTTAATTTATGATAAGCTTCATATCCTCCTAAATCTTGAGCAACACTATAATCATAGAGAGAATAGGCTGATGCTTCTGCTTCAGGATTCCCACACATTTGCTTGATTCTTTTGGAGGCTTTACTCCTTTCCCATACTCCTATGAGCCAAAGCCCTGTAAAACCTCGAGATGCTAATATTTCTAGTTCTTCATCTGGGATGTGATCTAAATGGTAAATAGGACGGTTGTATTTCTTTGACAGTTGATCTAACCATACATAACTATTTTTTGCTATTAAAACAACATTTGGTATCCATTCTTTATCTTGAGAATAAGCTTCATACTCAAGACCATAATATCGAAGAATAGGACTATCTCCTGGACCTCCTCCTCGAAAAGTTTCTTCTTCTTTAATAATATCTAAAATTGTAAGGATTAAATCAGAATAATTTGTGATATACTTTTCCCAATTTTCCTTAACATACTCTAATTGCCCTTTAAGGGAATTAGGCTCTTCTTTTTCTACTCTTTTTAGAAAAGTAATAGCCCCCTCATCTTCTATTTTAATTTCAGAATCAATCTTTGTTAACAAACTATTAACAAATTCTTTGTATTTTGTTGTTTTCCTAAGCTCTTTATCATCAAAAAGAATTTTATAGTTTTTGAAAGTTTCATTTTCATTATTTAACCAAACAAAGGTTAATTCTTCGAGAAGAATAGCTTTTTTTGTTTCATCAGAAAGAATTTCGTCTAATTCTTGCCTAATCGTCTTTTTCTTCGTGAGAACTGTGTCTGGAGGGTAATTATTAATAAAATGGTAAAAAACATTGTAGACTTCTTCCTCTGTAAATTCCTCTTTTATGCTTTCAAAGAGTTCAACAAAGATAGTTTCACCATATTCTTTTTTTACATTGTTTAAAAGGATGTGTTTGAGTTCTTCTAACAAGCCTATGGCGCATATTTCTCCTGTTCTTAACCCTATTTCTGAAGTATTAGAGAAGTCTTTCTCTTCATTGAGTTTTTGTGTAAGTGTTTTTATTGCTTGAATATTTGAGTAGATCAGCTTTCCATCTGTTGAATAAAGAGAATGTTCATGTGACAACTCATGAATCTTTTGAATTGTTTCCTTTGTAAGATGTAATCTATACATGCACTAATCACTTATCCTAAAAATTCTAATTACCTTGTTGATCAAGGCTTTCAATCAAATTCTTTGTTTCTTCTAACATCTTCCTTCTATCTTCTTGTGATTCTGAGCAAACCTTTATTGTAAGTTTTGAGGGAATAACAAAAGAGTAGATATGTACCCATTGTCTAGGACCATAGAGAATTTTCAACCCTTTCAACGTGTTTATTACTTTGTTTTCATTGTCTGCCTCGTATAACTTTCTGAAAAACTCTTCAGGATTTGAGTGGAGTGTGTAAGTATGTTCTGTTAAATAGATTTGGTTTACAATCTCGTTTTCATTAAAGATAGAAGAGATATGATTAGTTTCAGTGTGTTGTGCGAGAGCTTTAAGTAATAGTAGTGTGGTAACAAAAGGCTCCGATTCATTAGAAAAAGTTGGGTGAATATAATTTCCTTGTTCATTAGCACCAAATAAGGCTCGAGAAAACTGAGCAGAACGAGAGAGCTGCCCTGGAGCATCAGATGCAAATGATACTTGGAACTTGTTACGCTTCAACCAATCTTCCAAAAGCCACAAAGTTTCAGAAAGAACAATATGACCACCTTCGCGCCCAACCATTTTACTTTGCAAGAGTACTGCTACTATACTATGAGAATCTATGAGATAACCGCTTTCATCTACAAATATTACCCGTGATCCGCTAGGGTCAAAGCATATCCCTAGGTCAGCTTTAGCAGCTAAAACAGCACGAGAAAGGATAGATAACGATGTAGGGCTAGGAAGGGATTCAGGGATGCCTTCCGGACGAAAAGCATTCAAAGTGAGTACTTTACATCCAATAGAAGCTAAAATATTGGGCATAACTTCTGCAACAGGTCCCAAACTACAATCAACAACTACAGAAAAATTCTTGTCCCTTATTACCTCTAAATTCAAAGCAGATTTAATTGCTGCTTGATAAATATCTGTAGCTTGATTTACACTGATAATATCAGCAATTTTTTCAGGAGGAGCTCGTTTAATTTCAAGTTTTTTCATTTTATCAAAATGATAAATTTCTTTATAGGGAAATTCAATACCTGTTTGATCAAATATTCTGATATTGATTTTGGTGGGAGAACGATGAGCTGCAGCAAAATGAACTGCTGCATGAGCGCTGAATCGACGTAACGTAATTTGAAGAACAGGTAAAGAACAAGAGTGAAGTTCAAAGACTGTTGTGCCTACACTAATTAAACCCGCATTAAAAGCTCGGCTAATCATACGTGTATCTTTTCTATAATCACGTCCAGTTATAACAACAGCTTCTTCTCCTCCTAAATAACTACCTAATATTGCCCCTAAAGTTGAAGCTATTTCAGGGGTAAGTTCTAAGGCTGAACCCGATAAACGGTTTTTCCTCTCAAGGAAATCAAAATCATAACCAATATCCACCATCATATATTATAAAAAAAACAACTCAAATATTAATCTTTAGTAAGAAATCAAGAAAAACTATCTGGAAAAACCTTTCCAGAAACAAAGATGGACGAATAATGAACCATATTCACGATATTTAGTCAGAATTACTAAAAGAAAAAGTATTACAGTAATAAGAGCTGAAAGAAGACAGAATTCACAGAAGAGTTGAAGGACAAAGATTTCAATAAGAGTTAAGTATGTAGAAAACAAAACACCAAACAAAGTAAGAAAAGGAAGGTAAAATCCTAATAGATAAGTATCTAGGAATTGCCATTTTACTTCATAGAGCTTAAGAAAAGTTAAAATCAACAATAAAATAAAAAAGAACACTCCGAACAAACTGACAGGAATACCAAACATTTTAGCGTACTCACTCGTACCTACTGACTCACAGTCGAATATACCCCCGGTTAAAGGACATGAGTAGGAGTTTGTGATATCCATATAGAAAAGATATAGTGCATTTAATAATCCTAAAAGTGAAACAATAATTATACTATAAAGAAAATTATCCGCATTTTTGGTATTTTCAGACATAAGAGGAAGAAAGATGCATCATTTATTTGTCTTTTGGAAAGGAAAAAAGAAAATTGACTAGTTTTATTTTTTTAGTTACAATAATTCATCAATGTTTTCGTCATTTGCTTTCATTTCTCGGAGTTTAGCTAATTTTTCTGTCGCTCTACGGATTTCAGGAATAGTTATAGATCCTCCAACTATTAACCCTACAGAAAATATTTCAGATATCTCTTCATCTGAACAATCTTCTTGAACACAACGTACCAAATGATAAGTTATACAGTCTTCACATCGCAAGACAAGTGATGCTACTAATCCTAACATCTCTTTTGTTCGTACACCTAACGCTCCTTCACGGTAAACACCTGAGTCAATAGCATAAAATCTGTTGATGTTCTTATTCTCTAAAGCATTAACTTTTTCATTTTGAGATAATCTTCTTTTTTTAAATTCTAGAAATTCATTCATAATAGTCAATAAGCACTGTTAATGATGTTTATTAACTTTTCCTATCCAATTCTACATTTTAAATTATAACACAAATAAAAAATTCAATTGATGCTTAAAGAAAATGAAGAAATATTTTGTCCATATTTTTATGTAGAAGAGATTCTTACAACTTTAAATAAGAAAATTATGTTATTTCATCTACTTTTTTGCTATTGTTGAAATATAGTTCTTTCCTATGGAAGTGATGAATTCAATATCTTCTTTTGTTATCAATTTCATCAAAAGAGCACCTATTATGTAAACTACAGTTGCAGAGAGATAAGCAATGATAAAATCCCAATTTGTATTTGTAATGCTAATCCATTTTTCCATAATTACACCTATACTATAAGCTATTACTGCAATTATAGTGATTTTAGTTATTTCAAGGATATTGTAATTAATTCTGAAATACTTTTGTGATACAATAAATATTAGTACAAAATCAGTAAAATGAAATACAAGCAAAGTAAGACTGATCCCTACTAAACCTAATAGTGGAATGGTATAAAAGCCTATTAAAGCTGCCACAATAGTACTTATTAAACAAGTAATGGCTATCCAATAGTTTTTGTAATACAAATCTTGTCCATAAGTGGTCAAATTTTTTAAAAATAAGAATATATGTGCTACTATTAAGAGGGGAATAGCTACCAGACTGGGTAAATACGATGAATTCGTAAATAATGGTATTAAAATCGGTGCAAGTGAATAAAGAAATAGACTAATACATACGATAACTACCAAATATATTTTGGTTACTCTTACTGTTACTTTTTCCATCTCTCCAAACAACTTCTTTTCGAAATATTTGAAAATAATTGGTCTATATGTGTATCTTATCATCGTAGCAGTAAGGAAGATAAGGTTTACAATAGCAAAAGCACCATAATAAAAGAGAGCTATCATATTTTTACCATTTGAAAGAAAAGTATAGTCTACATATACAAGAATACCAAAATCTAAACTTCTAAACAAAATACCGTATAGATAGACTGGAATACCAAAAGTAAACATACTTTTAAATTC
>CAZEQQ010000004.1:8213-20268 GCA_964514425.1 uncultured archaeon | reverse complement strand
AAACACTTGTTCTCCCAAGAAGACTTCGCAAAGAAAGCCATTAAGGCAAAGAAATACAATAGAACTATGTTTTAGGAGGAATAAAAATGAAGAAAAAAACTTTAGTAATGACTGGTGAAGCATTGAGAAATCATGCAAAAGGTCCTGCAACATTAAACGCTTTTGTAAGAATAGAAAAACATCCTCCTCCCGCAGATATCCGTGGACTTCCTACTATTGAAGAGGAAAAATGCATACTGTGTGGGATGTGTATAAAAGTTTGTCCTACAGGTTGTCTTGGAATAGATAAAGCTTCAGGAAAAGAAGGGATAACAAATGGAATGATATGGATCTTTTCTAGCCAATGTATGACTTGCGGACATTGTCAAACCTACTGTCCAAAAGATGCTATACATTGTGATGGTGGTCAATGGTTCCAACCCTCTTTTGATATAAGAATGGAATATCAAATGCTAACAGCAAAAGGCTCTTACAAAGAAAAAGTAGACGAAAAAATGGCAGAACTAAAAGCTGAAGGTGAAAAAAACAAAAAAGAAATAGAGGAATTTCGAGGTATTTAAAATGAACTTCTTACAAAAATTAGCATGGAAAAGCAGATTAAAGAGCCCTTGGATTGTACACTTTAACACAGGTGGATGCAATGGGTGTGATATTGAAGTTGTAGATGCCTTAACTCCAAGACATGACATTGAACAATATGGTATTCTTTTAAGAGGCACTCCAAGACAAGCTGATGTGTTAGTGGCTTGTGGTCCTATTACTGCACAAACAGCAAAAAGAGTTCGTCAAATATATGAACAGATGCCTGAACCAAAATTTGTAGTAGCAGTAGGAAATTGTGCGTGCACTGGTGGTGTTTTTCAAGAATGTCCTTTTGTATTAGGCGGGATTGATAAAGTCGTTCCTGTTGCTGCTTGGGTAAATGGATGTCCTCCTAGACCCGAAGCTATAGTCGGTGCAGTAGCTACTCTATTGGGTAAAGCAGAAAAAGATATTCTTGGCGTTGAGAAAAAAGCTATTGAAGAAGAAAAAGAAGAAGTAGAAGCATAACTTTTTCTTTTTACTTATTTTTAACAATTAAAAAAATATTTGAACTTTTTTGAGTTTAACAATTATTGTTTAAAAACCGTTTTAAGCCTTCAGGGATGGGCAAATTGGTATTTTCAAGATTGCACTCAATCTCTAAATCTGGGTCTAAAGTTACACTGTTTAAATTTGTGCAGTTAAATAATGGGGTTAAGTGGATTTTCTTTATAAGATTGAGATGTAACCACAGCTCTTGAAGGTTTTTGCAACTTGAAAGAGGCTTTAAACTAATTTCTTTCAATTGATTATTGTTCAAATGCAAACTATGGAGTTGATGACCGTTTTCTAGTGTGTCTAAATCGATCTCTTCTAACTGATTTCCTGCAAGATTGAGTGAAAATAACTTATAAGTGTGATTAAGCGAGGAAATATCAACCTTTTTTAGGTTATTTCTATTTAAAGCAAGAATGACAATATTACACTCACTCAAAGGGGTTAAATCGATTTCGTCAATATTGTTGTCAGCAAAACCCAAAACAGCTAAATTTGGACAATCTTTTAGTGGGTTTAAGTTAACTTTTGTCAATTTATTGTTTCCAAGGCTTAACTGTCGAAGATTCTTACAACTCTTTAAAGGTTCTAAGTTTATTTTTTCAATTTGATTATTACTGAGTTCAATTAAAGTTAGGGTAGTCCAATCTGAAAGAGGAGATAGATTGATTGTTTTTATATTTCTATTAGCTAAAAGTAACTTTTCATTGTTTTCTATATTATCAATTACGATTCTCTCGTTTCTTCCTTCATCAGTTATGAATTCTAATTCTATATTCACTTGTAATACCTCTACTATAATGATAAAATGGAAATTTTTCCATTACAACGTCTGAAAAATTATTAGAATTGGTTACTCTTTAACATTTCCAATAAATTCAATACTTTAATAAATAAAAGTCGCCATGTAATGTATATGACCTATAAGGGCACCAAAAAAAATAATGATACCCAATCTGCTCGTGTAGAAAAGAAAATGCTAGAGATAACAAAAAAGGAGATCGTTTTACTACAAGAAATACTAGCAAAGCGAGGTTTTGTTCTAAAAGAATCTATATTGTTAGATATAGGAGGAGGAATAGGGAGAATGGCCTATCCGTTATCAATATTAGCTAAAAAAGTCATTATGGTCGAAAATTTTCCTAACGATTTTCAACAAGCGAGGGAACTTTATGAGAAAGTTGAGCACGGAGATTTAACAATAAAACAAGAAGGTTTTTTAGATTTGTCTCTTGATGAAAATTCAGTTGACATAGCAGTATCTTTTAACGACCCCTTTAACTATTTACTTACAACAGAAGAACAAATAAAAGCTTTAGAAAATATAAGAAGAGTACTCAATCCCGGAGGATTAGTGCTGATTGATATACAAAACTTTTATTCAACAACAAAAAATTATCATTTGCCAGAGATGATGTCTTGGGAAGATGAAACATTCAAACAGTCAAGTTTTATATCCTATGAAATACAGCCAATAAAAGGAATATGGAAGCAAAAAGAGCACTTATACAAAGAAAATTTAGAGACAGGAGAAATAGAACATATTGAAAATATAAAGACGCTCAAAATGATTTCTCCGTCTGAAATGCACTTACTATTAAAACAAACTGAGTTTGAAACAATAGAATCTTTTCCAGGTGTAGATATATGCGAATCAGATGATACAAGAATATGGGTAGTAGCTCAAAAAAGGGTATAATAACCCTAAATTTTTATCAATAGAACATTGATGGCATTTGCGATGAACCATCATTGTAAAAAGATAGAATAGACTTTTAGAAAAAATAGATAAAAAATAAAAAAGGGAAAGGGAAAAAAATTTAGAAAATTGGTAGTTCTTGTATTGCTTTAATTATCAGTTCTAAAAGTAATTTGGGATAAATTCCTATTACTATTAATAGAACTGCCATGAAACCCAATGTAAGCCCTTCAAAGAATGGAATTTTAACCTTATCTTCAGACTTAGTTTCTGATGCGTCAAAAAGTATGTATTTGAGCACATAGAGATAGCCTCCAAGAGCTAACAAAGAGTTAATAACGGCTAATATGGCGATAATAATGTTCCAAGCAAGTATATGAGCTCCATTATAAACAGAAACAATGATAAACAGTTTACTGATAAACCCACCAGTAATAGGAATACCTCCTAAAGATAGTAATCCAACTGTTAAAATAGTTCCGATAAACGGAGATCTTCTTCCAAGTCCTTTCATGTCTCGGATGTCTCTAGAACCAGCAGTTGCAATTAATACACCGCTGAGCAAAAAGAGACTGCCTTTACCCAAAGCATGAGTAATGAAGTGAAGGAATGCTGAGCCAAGACCCAATTCAGTTCCTGCACCAATTCCGAGGATAATGTACCCAATATGAACTATTGTAGAATAAGCAAGAATTCTCTTGAAATCTATTGTGTCTTTTCTTCTAAACTGACCTAAAACCAAAAAGTTTCCTTCGATCATAGTCACAATACCTAAGAATGACACAATTAGAGATGTGTCTGCAATATCTACAGTTCCACCTCCAAAAGCCCAATAAATCGTTCTATAGATGGCAAAAGCACCAGCTTTAACAACAATTCCACTAAGCAAAGCTGAAATTGTTGAAGGTGCCTGAGAGTGTGCATCAGGTAACCATGCTCCTAAGAATAATAAAGCTGCAGTAAAACCAAAACCAATTATAAACAACCCTACTATTAGTGCAGTTATATCATTTGGTACAACAGCTGTGGTGTAAAGGTCCGCAAATGAAACAGTCCCATAGACACCAAGTGTAAGAGCAATGGCCAAGAGAATGAACATTGAACCTATAGTGGACATTAAGAAGTACTTGAAAGCTGCTTCAACAGCACCTCGTTTTGCACGTTCAAAAGCTACTAAAGCATAACCTGAAATAGCAAACAATTCCCATGCAATAAAGAGGGTGAAGAAGTTGCTAGCCATTATAACAGTTGCAAGTCCAGAGAAGAGGGTAAAGATCAAAGCATAGTAGTAACCAAGTCCATTTTTACCTTTCATGTAATCAATACTAAAGATAACTGACATCCAGACTAAAATAGCAAAAAGCATAACTAGAATGGTTTCAAGTAATCCGTATTGAATCAATCCATCAGGAGTAACATTAGGATTCCAACCTGAAATAGAACCAGTGAGTGCTACAACAACTACGATTCCAATGGCTAAAAGATTGGCGAAAATATGGATTACAGCTTCAGGACAAACCCTCAATTTCTTTAAGAAACCTTTGATTTGCTCAAATAAGGCAAGTAATCCTGCTCCACCAATACTTACGATTAAAATTAAAGGAAGATACCAATCCATCTTAGAACACCACCATCAATAAAACAATTGTGACAATTGTAACAAGGGTTGAAAGCATTAAATTCCAATTAATCTTACCTGTGTGTAAGAATGAAAGCTTTTCACCGACAAAGAAAACAGGCTTAATGACTATCAAGTTGTACAAGTGATCCATGTAGAAACCTTCAGCAACAAATGTTCGTAATGCAAGGAGCACTTTAGTGTTAGTGATAAATGCCACTTCAGTTTGACCTTTTCCATAGAGAAGATAACCTAAACCGACACCAACTACAACAGCACCTACAGCACTAAAGAAGGGAACAGCATAGAAGTGGCGGATTAGAGCATAACCATCATCAACACCATACATGAAGTTGTGTAAAGGTCCTTCAATAATGAAACCTGTAGCTACTGCAAGGAATGCAAGAATTGCTAATGTGCTTTGCATAATATATTTTGGTTTGTGAACGTGTACTCCTCTATTCTCGCCATGGAACATCATAAGGAACATCCTTGTGGAATAAAGAGCTGTAAGAAATGCTGTTAATACAGTTACTGCGAATATAAACCAATATCCTTCAATATAAGCTGTACCAATGATTAACTCTTTACTATATCCTCCATTAGTGAGAATAGGAACACCGATCAAACTTAGTACTCCAACAAGCATAAATGCATAAATGACAGGCAATTCTTTTCGCAAACCACCCATCTTAGTTATATCTCTTTCATCAGCAATGGAATGAATAATTGCACCAGCTGATAAGAAGAGAAGAGCTTTGAAGATAGCATGGGAGAATAAATGCATTTCACCTGCAAACAATCCTTTTGTACCCATTGAGAGAGCTAAGAACATGTAACTCAGTTGAGAAACAGTACTATAAGCTAAAACTCTTTTTAAATCGGTTGTAACTAATGCTCCAAATGCAGCAATAACAACTGTAATTCCTGCTAAAACCATGAGAAGGGTATAGAAGAACTCATGTGTGTAGATGGGAAGGAATCTTGCCACTAAATATACACCAGCTTTAACCATTGTAGCCGCATGAATAAGTGCTGAAACAGTGGTTGGACCTTGCATAGCGTCAATGTCAACAGTATCACCCGAACTTAACCAAGATTGAAGTGGGAATTGAGCTGACTTTGTAACTGGAGCAAGAATTAGGATAATACTAGTGAGAATATTAGCGTTACCTAATGTAAGATCATCAATAATTATTGTGTTACTTACAAGAAATGCCCAAGCTAAAAAGATCAATAGACCTACATCTCCAATACCTGTTGTAATGAGAGCTTTAATACCACTCAAAGCAGGTTTTCGTCCTTCTTCTCCTTTCTTCATGAAGTGGTGGCCTATTAAGAAACAGCTACAGATACCAACAATTTCCCATCCTAAGAAGAGAAATATTAAATCTTGACTGAGAACAAGAAGTAGCATACCACTAACGAAGAATTGAAGGAAAAACCAATATCTAGTGCGATGTTTATCTTCGCCCATATATTCCAGAGAGAAGAATGCAATTAACATGCTAAGAACAGAAACTATGAGTGCCATGAGAACTGATAATTGATCAAGGTAAAAACCTGATACAAACTGCTCATTACCTGTCCAGTTAATGTCATAACTAATGGGGGTCTTATAGAGAACAAAAACAACTATCGCAGAAATTGCTGCAAAAGCAACAAAAATGAAACCTGCGAGATCACGTACCTTTGCTCCTAGTAGTTGCCATAATGGCGTCAACAAAGCACCCAGTAAAGGTGCTAAAATTGTTATTAATGTAAACACGAATATTGTCTCCATAATTATCACCTTTTCAATGTTGCATAATCGTCACTGTCTATAGTTGTAGTATGACGGAAGTTATTAATCACAAGAGCTAAACCTAAAGCCATAACCGCAGCTCCTATAGCTAAAGATATGATAGGAAAGACTCTAGAAAGAACGTGATATTGATTTCCAGCTAAATCAGTTCCAACAGCAATAAACACCACATTGATAGCAATAGTCATAATTTCAATGCCTATTAGAAGCTTTATGGCGTTACGCTTACTGATTAAAGCATACAATCCTACTCCAAAAAGGATGATACCAAATATGAGAAGAATCATTTCATCATTCATAGGTTAATAGCCTCCTTTTTTTTGTATTGTAGAAAAAGCACGCTAATAGCCACAGAGGTTGCAAAGAACAACAAAGCTTGAAGGATTATATCCGTTGAGCGATTTTTCCATAGTTCAGTAACAAGTTGAGCATTTGTAAAACTGCCAAAAGCTGTGGTGTTAATGCTTATACTAGTTACAATAATTATGGCGAAAATGGTAAAACCAAGAGCAATAATTCCTCCAATGATTGTACGTTTTAAATCAAAACTTTCATCCTTTTGGGACTCAGTAAGAATAATTACAACAAGGAAAAGAGCTGTTAAACCTCCACCATATATTATCAATTGTAACCAAGCGACAAGATGAGCATTAAAAAGCATAAAAACTCCCCAAACGTAAACATTTGTAGAAAGGATGCTGATAATTGATAGCATGAAGTTTTTGCTTTCTAAAGCTAAAATAGCAGAAATAACTGCTAGTGTCATTAAGATTATTATACCTACAGTAAGTGCCATCATTCTGTACCTCCATTATTGTCAACAAAGTCGATAGTGTCTCGGGAAAAGCTTTTCTGCATTCCAAATAGTAATGTAGCTAAAAATATACCAAGATAAATTATAGCTGCGATCAACTCCTGGCCTCCAATAAAGAAAGCTGTAGCCAAGATAAATACTGCCACATCAAATAGAACAAAAAATGCGATAAAGACATAAGTGTCAACATAAATCCTACGACTTTTTGGTTCAATTGGATCTCCGCTATGGAACAACTCTTTAGTTCTCTTAGACTGTTGTATCCCTTTAACTCTAATAACAGAGCTAAACCAAAGTAGAAGTGAAATAACTAGAGTTGCGGCAACAACAAACACAATAAGTGCAATCCATACGTCCATTTTTATTCCTCCTAAATTATTCTGAAGATTAAGGTGAGAAGCAAGGCAAAACTTGCTAATGGTGCACAGACACTCCATGCAAATTTAACTGTTTGATCTATTCTAATACGGGAAACAAGGGTACGACAAAAAGCCATGATTGCAATAACTATTGTTAACTTTATACTAAAGAATAAAATGTTAAGTATAAAATCTAACCAGGCTATATTTGTTGCAAAACCTACGTATGGTCCGCCTAAGAACAAAACTACAATTAAACCGCCTATGAAAAACGCTCCTATGCGTTCTCCTAAATGGATTAATCCATAGCGCCAACCACCATACTCTACTAACCATCCATCTGCAAGTTCAGTATGTGCAATGGGTGAATCGAAAGGAAATTCTTCTAATTGCGCCAACAATACAATAATTGAAATAATGAAGGCAATTACAAGTCCGATGATAAATAGAGGATTTGTTCCAACAGAATTAAATAAGTTTTGGGAAATTTTTCCCAGTTGGAAGCTATTTGTTTTTTCAGCTGCAATAAGGATAGGAACAAGAAACGCGAACCCTAAAGGGATCTCAAAGCTTAAGATTTGCAAAAGAGAACGAATGGAACCAGTTTGGGCGTAAGGGTTTTTGGTAATATAACCAAGTAGGAAAATAAGCATTCCATAGCTCAGCAAAACGAAGAGAACGAAAAATACGTCAAATTCGAATGCTGTAAACCCTGTAACTGTACCGTTCGTAATAATTGCAATGGGTAGCATTAATGTGCCTAATAGTGCAGTAGCAAAAAATAAAATGGGCAATAAAGTGAACCAAAACTTACTGATACCTTCTGGTATGATACTTTCTTTAGAAAAAAGTTTTACTGCATCATAGAAAGGTTGCAGAAAAGGAGGTCCTCTCCTATTTTGCCCACGAGCATATATTTTTCTATCTAGCCAGTCAATGAATAAAGCCATAACTAGAACGAATAGAATGCCCGGTATTGTTATTAAAGCTATTATTTCTAACGCTAAAGTCAATTATAATCCTCCAAAGGATTTATTATTATTATTGCAATAATGCAATCACTCCAAAGAGAAGTGAAATACGGTTTAATAACCTCAAATATAGGTAAAATTTAAATCTTATCGTGTATATGTAGACAAACAAGGAAAAAGGTGAAATATCCACACTATAACGTCGAAAACTGCGTATTTGTGTTAAGAATTTCATTTGAACAAATTATTAATCATTAAGTAAAGAAAGGAGAAAAACTTGCCCTACACTAATGCAGCCGTCTCCTGGAGACAATTTATTGTTAGTGTAAAGCTGTAGAGATGCATCCAAATTTCGAGAAATGAAATCTGGAATAATTTGGTTTATACTAACTCCACCCGAAAGTAATATTTTAGTTATCCCACGATTCTTTGCTTCTTCTTTTACAATAGTACCTAAAGTTCTCCCTAATTCTGCCTGAATGCTATAAGCTAAAGCACTAACAGAGTGGGAACTCTTATATTCTAACAATTGAGCAAAAATGTGTGAAAGTTGGATTTGTTTACTTATTCCGTCTTGAGAGAGGGGAATAGAAAATGGTATTATCTGTGTAGAATCACAATTATTCAGTGCAAAACTCTCTAATTTTATTGCTGGTTCTCCTTCAAACGTTTGTTTTTGGCATATGCCTAAAAGAGAACTTACTGCATCTAAAAACCTTCCAGTACTAGTAGTTAAATGGCGGGAAGGGTATTTTTTGTTACTAACTTGATCCAAAATAAAAGAGATTTCAGTATGATTTAATGGTAGTTGAACATTATGCGTTTCTAACAAACGAGGGATTTCATCTGGAGAATAATGCTTGGCAAGCAATGAAAGAACTATTCTTGCAGGGTTCCTAACAGCTGCATCACCTCCAATTAAAGGATATTCCTCAATATGCGCAATGCGTTCAAGTTCTGTTATTTTACCCGCAAATATTTCTCCTCCCCATATTTTACCGTCCTCTCCATAACCTGTTCCATCAAGAGCAATGCCTATTACCTCCTCTTCTGGAGAGATATGGTGTTCAAGGGCAACACTAGCTATATGTGCTTTGTGATGTTGAAATGGGTAAATCGAAGAAACATTAAAGTGTTGAGCAATTTCATCAATACTAGTTGATGTAAGATACTGAGGATGCAAATCATAGGCGATAGCTTTAACATCTGTATTATAAAGAGAAAGCAAATTATTTATAGCTTCCAACATAAAATCAAACGTTTCTAAAAGCGTAACTGTACCAATGTATTGTGTTGGAAGAATTCTATTTCCTTTCATCAATGCTGAACAAAGGTGCATCTCAGCTCCTAAACCAACAAGAGTATCCTGTCCCGAACTTACATGAGAAATTAAAGGTTCAGGAACCCATCCTCTTGACCTGCGCAAGAACCTCACGCTTGGCTTGGAATTGATAGTATTCAATCGTATAACACTATCGTCACACCGCTGAAATATTCTTCTGTTATGAAGAAGAAAGTAGTCAACAAAAGATAGTTTATCCATAATTTCGTCATTATCAATATACATCGGATAATTGGAAGGATTTGCACTAGTCATAACCAATGTTGGTTCTTTTAAAACATTCAGAAGTAAATGATGTATTCCCGCATAAGGCAACATAACACCAACATTATGTAAATTAGGTGCTATCCATTCTGAAAGGTAGTAAGACGGTAATTTATTGAGTAAAACAATAGGTGTGCGAAAACTTGAAAGGAGTTCTTCTTCTTGTTTGGAAATATGTGTAAAAGTTTTTACTGTGTCGATATTTTTTGCCATTATGGCGAAAGGCTTATACTTCCTATCTCCTTTAGCTTCCCTTAAACTAAGTAGCACCTTATCGTTGAGAGTAGAACATGCGAGATGTGTGCCTCCTATACCTTTAATAGCTACAATTTTGCCGTTATTTTCTATTTCTGTAGCAATAAACTGCAACATCTTTAACGTAGAAGGAAAAGATAATGACTCCTTTTGATTAGAATATAGGGTATAAGAAGGTCCGCAATCGGTACAACAAGTAGTTTGAGCATGAAAGCGTCTGTCTTTGCTGTTAGTATATTCTCGTAAACAATCAAAGCAAAAAGGAAAATCTTCCATTATTGTATTTGGTCGATCATAAGGAAGGCTTTTAATCACAGTGAAACGAGGACCGCAATGAACACAAGAGTTGAAGGGATAACTTTGACGACGGCGTTCTTGTCCATAGAGCTCCTGAACACATGTTGAACAAATGGCAATGTCAGGAGGAAAATATGAAAAGCCTACTGACTTTTTTTCTTGAGAACTATCGGAAATAGTAAACGAAGAGTAAATAGAAGGACCATCTATCCAATTTATAGTAAATTTGTCATAAGCACACAAATCTGGCTTTTTTGTTTTCAAAGCAGATAAGAACGTTTCAAGATCCGCTTTTTGTCCTTGAGCAATAATGTGAACACCCGCATCACCTAAATTGCGCACAAAGCCTGTGATGTTAAAGTCTTGTGCAAGGTTATACACAAAAGGACGATAACCTATCCCTTGAACAATACCTGAAACAAGAACCTCACATGTTAATAGCTTCATTTTCATGCCTACTTTAACAAACTCTAGGAATTGGCTCTCCAAGAGGCTTACGGAGAATACGATGTCCACCAATAGACGTCTTAATAACGACTTTACCTTTATAATCTAATGTAGCTTCTCCAATAATACATGCTTTTTTACCTAAGGGATGTTCTTGAATCTCTTTTAGAATTGCATCTGCAGAATCAGAATCAACAGCAAGTATAGCTTTACCTTCTGAAGAAAGAGAAAAGGGATCAATGCCTAAAAGCTCACAAATACCCGACACCTCAGAATTAATAGGGATTGTCTCTTCATCAAGAATAAGACCGATATTTGACCGCTCAGCGAAATCATTAAGGGCACTTCCTGTTCCTCCTCGCGTAGGGTCTTTCATAGCGTGAATAGCCCCTGTTGAAACTAAAGGTAAAAGAAGAGAAGCAAGAGAAGCAACATCTGATAAAAGCGTAGTTTTTAATGAAATCCCCTCTCTTCTAGCTATCAAAGATGCGCCATGTACACCTAAATCGCCTGTAATAATGATTTTATCCCCTTCCTTGACTTGACTATCTGCGATTATGTTAGGAGAAATACGAAAACCTAACCCCGTGGTACTAATAAATATCCCGTCAATTTGACCTTTTGGTAAAACTTTAGTGTCACCTGCAATTATTGCTACATTATGTTCTGAACAGATTTTGGAGAAAGAGGAAAGAATAGTCTGGACAAGACCAAATTTTGTTCCTTCTTCAATCAATAATGCACAAGTAATAGCAAGAGGTTTACCTCCCATCATAACTATATCATTAAGTGTACCACAAGCCGCTAAACCGCCTAAATCCCCTCCAGGAAAAAGAACAGGATGGATAGTATGAGAGTCAGTACTAACAATTAATGTTTCGCCCGAAGAAAGAGGAATAGTTGCACCATCATCTAAATCTAAAACACCTATACCGTTAGAAACAGAAGTAAGAGTGTAAGATTTGAAAAGAGCTTGAAGAAATTTGTCCATCATGGAGCCTCCTGAACCATGATTCAATTCTATTGGTGTATCGGGATTCATCTCATGTTAAAAAAAAACTACTGATTTTTAAGTATAAAGATATGGAGAAAGTTAAGTTAACAAAAA
>CAZEQQ010000004.1:0-8203 GCA_964514425.1 uncultured archaeon | reverse complement strand
TGGAGCTGCGGCAGGGATTTGAACCCTGGCGCCGTAGGCAACTGATTTTTGCGTAAAACATAGCAATCAGTCATCGTAACCACTTGATTACCGCAGCTTATGTTTGTAACTATATTTTACCATTTTGTTTTAAATTTAAACATTTCGACTATTTTCTTTTTTTCATAAGTAGGATTATTCTACTAACTGTTAAAATCGCTCAATCCATAACGTATAAGCGTTAAAATGATACACACTCTAAGTTACTACTAGTCTTTAATAGGAAAGTTAAAAAAGCACCTACTTTCTTATTGTTTGCCTAACAAAGACAGAAAGCATCTAACTGCGAGTTGGATGTTCAGGAAAGTTAAGCTCGGTTGCGTATATTGCTGTACTAAGTTTCGAGAGAACTTGGGAACCAATATAAGCTGCATTTCGATGCGGTCAAAGTGCCGAGGTAACACCCAGACACATTCCGAACCTGGAATTTTGTTAGGTGGCGAATTTTTCTCACTTTAATTCCTACAAATTACAAAAGATTTAAAAATTGCTCCTAAAAGTTTAGATAATCAGGTTATTGGGGTTAAATATGACTAAAGTTGTAGAGGATAATAAGTATCGAGATACATTTTCTCTTCCTATTAGTCCACCTTTTGTATTCAGAGACCCCACAAATCCTTCGATTATATTCGGTGTGGCTTACACTATAGAAAAGTTGATAGATATTCTACCTCTCATTCCTTTCTCCTCTATTGAAAATCATGTACATAAGTTGTCATTTGACGAAAAACCTATTTGTGATCTTGGTACATGGATAAAATTGGTTATAGGTAATGATGAACTAGCAAAAGAGATTGAAAATTTAGGGACGGATTATAAAGGACTAAAACTTAAAGAACAGTTATTAGGCTTGCTAAAGGCATTCGTTAATCTGTAAGAAGTACCTTTCTTATACTTTTTTGAAGACCATTTTTTTAGGTTCATAAATAAGTCCTTCTTTGAGCAAACTCTGAATAGCTAATTCTACATCTTTCTTTGATAGTTGAGTTCTCTCTTTGATATCATCAAGATGGATACCTGAAGAATTCTCCGTTATTATCGCCCAAACATCATTTTTATGATTCTCATTTGCGTTGTCTTCTTCTTCATTAACTGCCTGTATATATCGCTTAAACCCTTGTTTAGTGTATCTTTTAACCCTGAGCGTACGCAAGAAAAGTTCTCTATTAGGATCTTCTACCTTAAAAAAAGAAGTAGGAAGAATATATCGTTCATCATTGTACTCTTTTACACTTCCTATAACATCTAAAACTTCTCCTCTTTGGAAATTATTCAAAATTTCTGCTTGTTCGTCCCAACTTTTAAGTTTTACAGCTGCTGTTCCGTCATCTATAACCATAAAAATATATGTTTTTTTATCCTCAGCGCTTGGTTTATAAAACTTAGATACTATTGTTCCTAAAAATCTGACTTCTTCTATGTTCTCATTATTTCTTGTGATAACTTTAGTCTCAAAAGGATTATTTTCATCTTGTAATACGTTCCCTCCATCAACAATGTCACTTAAATAAATATATTTTGCTTCTTTTTTTTGCCATCTACTCATAGTTAACACCAAATATTCTGCTTTAATTTATACTAATCAACAATAGATTCTGATGTAATAAAATTTATGCATTGAAGTTTAGTTAATAGTTATTACTTCAATAACTTCCAAAATCCCAATTATTGCCCATTTCTGGAATTTTATTATGAAGAATCAAGTCAAATTCTCATCGAACATATCCTTTTTTAAGTCCCTCTTTAAGGTTATATCGATGGGGAAATCATTACACTTCAATTTCTTTATACAGAATTATGGGTGCACTTTAAATCAAAGTGAAGGAGAAAACATACGCCAGATTCTACTGAAAAACAATGGTATTGAAGTTAAAGACCTGAATAACGCCGATATCATTATCATAAATTCTTGTGCCGTTAAAACTCCAACTGAAGATAAAGTGATACAATTTATAGATCAATGTTCAATGACTGACGCAGATATTATCGTAACAGGATGTTTACCTAAAATACATCCCGATAGAATTAAAAGTGTTTGTCCTGATGCAATCTTAACAAATCCTAATATGGGCAAATCAATCCTAAAATATATCCCCACACAAATTCCAAATGGAGAAGTGTATCACATCGCTAAGTTAGCAGAAACACCAGTATTTCTGCCCAATAGTACTTTAACTTCTGTTTTACCCATCGCTCAAGGATGTTTAGGTTCTTGTACATATTGTGCCGTAAAATATGCAAGAGGATGGTTGACAAGTTATCCTCTCAATAGTTTGGTTGAATATGCACGAAAAGCTATTGAACTAGGGGCAAAAGAACTATATCTTACTGCCCAAGATACTGCAGTATATGGAAAAGATTGTGGTTCTTCTCTTCCCGAACTTCTTTCAAATATATTAACAATTGAAGGAGATTATAAGATAAGGATTGGGATGATGAACCCAAGCTCAGCAAACGAAATATTAGACGACTTGATGGACCTAATGAAAAGAGATGAAAGAATCTATCGCTTTTTACATATTCCCGTACAAAGTGGTTCAAACCCTATTCTCCAAGAAATGAAAAGAAAGTATACAATTGAAGACTTTAATCGATTGATTGATAAAATAGAAAAAGCCTTCCCAAACATATCTCTATCGACAGATATTATTGTGGGCTTTCCAGGTGAAAGCGATTATGATTTCGAATTAACTAAAAAATGTCTGGAACGGAATAGATTTAACATCGTGAACGTTTCTAAATATGGTGATCGGCCCCTAGCAGCCTCCTCTAAATTTAATAATAAAATACCTTCGGAAATAAAAAAAGAAAGAAGTAAAATAATTTCTGAACTTGTAAGCTTTACACAAAAAGAAAAAAGCAAAGGGTGGATAGGCTGGGAAGGGGAAGTAACATTACTTAGAGAAACAAATGATGGGAAAAAGTTTTCACGTAATTTGTATTATTGCCCTGTAATTCTAAATGAAGGAAATATAGGCGAAAGTGTAAAAGTTAAAATTGTGGACACTTCAAGAACCTCTCTAATAGGGGAAATAGTTGATACTGTACCTACTCTTTCTGCACAGATTAAAGATTGACGTTTCGAGATTTAGAGAAATAGTATTTACAAAAGAATTTATAAACATACTAAAAAGAAAACTGTTACCATCGGGTGATGATATGAAAGAATCTTTAGTTGTCATAGCTTTAGGCGGTAATATGATCTTACAAAGAGGGGAGAAGGGAACTTTTCAAGAACAATTAGCTAATACTACGAAAGCAGCCAAAGTAATAGCAGATTTAACAGAACAAGGATATAAAATAGTTTTGACAAGTGGTAATGGACCACAAGTGGGGAATATATTAGCTCAACAAGGGTTTGAAGATGCTCCGCCAATGCCACTATATGTTTGCGGTGCAATGAGTCAAGGTCAAATTGGTTATATGATTTCAATGACAGTTGAAAATGAGTTCAAGAGGAGAAATAAAGAGGTACCGGTTGTAACAGTTTGTACAAGAGTACTAGTCGATAAAAATGATAGTGGTTTCAAGAACCCTACAAAACCAATTGGACGATTCTATACAAAAGAACAAGCAGAGAAATTCAATGCAGAAGGATTAGGTCCTTATATGGATGATGCAGGAAGAGGATATAGGCTTTTTGTGGCATCGCCATGGCCTATAGAAATAATAGAAAAAGAAGAAATTCTAAATTTAGTGAGAACAGGAGCCTTAGTGTATAGTGTAGGTGGAGGAGGTATTCCTGTTATAAGAACTGATGAAGGCTTACTAGAAGGTGCAATGGCCGTAATAGACAAAGATAGAGCTTCTGCAATATTGGCTGAACAAATTGATGCGGACGTTTTAATGATCCTTACCGATGTACCAAATGCTTGTATCAATTTCAATACACCTGAACAAGAAGAACTAGGTGAAATAAACCTTGCATTAGCAATGAATTACTTTGAAGAAGGACAATTTCTCAAAGGATCAATGGGTCCAAAAGTGGAATCTGCAATAAAATTCGTTAAAGATACACAAGGGAAAGCAATTATAACCAATCCTGAAAATGCTGTAGCTGCTCTTCAAGGCAAAGCAGGGACAAGAGTTGTCCCTTAAACTTCTTTTTATTCTATCTAATTGTTATACATATCACCAATTATTATAAATAATTCCCCTCTCAGTTTCACAAAATTTTTTCACTGTTATTTTTGTGCTTTTGTGTGAATTTATTCTTGTTACAACCAATTTGTTTATAAATCATTACATTTTAATTTTCTTGTTAGAAATAAAGTTCACTGGCTATTTAGTCGGAAAGATTCTCTATCCTCTCGACTTAAGGAGGTGAACTAATATTTTATAGACAGCTGAAGTGGTAAATTTGGCAGAACAAAGTCCAGAAACTAAAAAAAATAGTGATAAATCTTATTCTGTTGATTCTATTCGTGTACTAGAGGGCGTTGAAGGTATAAGAAAACGACCTGCAATGTATATAGGTTCAACAGGTGAGGAGGGTTTACATCATCTTATTTGGGAAATTGTAGATAATTCAGTTGATGAATACATGGGAGGATATGCAAATAATATAGAAATCGTATTGCACCCTGATGGTGTGTCTGTATTAGATGATGCAAGAGGAATACCTGTAGGACCCTACCCCAACTCAACACAAGATACTCTAGAAATTATATTAACAAAAATCCACTCTGGAGGAAAATTCGATAAGTCTGCATATACCGTTTCAGGAGGACTTCATGGTGTAGGTCTAGCCTGTGTAAACGCTTTATCAGAAAAATTTGTGGTACGTGTTCTGCGAGATGGAAAAGAGTATCAACAAGAATACTCAAGAGGAAAACCTCAATCAAAAATTATCAGTAAAGACTTACCTGATGAGTCTCAAACAGGGACATACATTTATTTTGTGCCAGATTCAGAAATTTTTGACACAAGAGTATTCAACTTTGAGACCGTAAAACAAAGAGTCAAAGAAATGGCTTACTTGAATAAAGGATTAAAATTTAAGTTAGTAGATCATCGAGAAGAAACAGCTGTTGTTGTGGAATATCTATTTAAAGGGGGATTAAAGGAATTTGTACAAGATTTAAATCTAGGGAAAAAAAGTATACTTGAAACATCAGAAGAGGTGTTTTATGTAGAAGAGAATGTTAATGGTATCATAGTAGAATTAGCTTTACTCTATAATGAAGGGTATACTTCTACAATAATGGGTTTCACAAACGGTATTTACAATTCAGAAGGAGGGACACATATATCTGGCTTTAAAGCTGGATTGACAAGAGTACTTAATGATTACGCAAGAAATAAAAAATTACTGCCTGAAAAAGATGAAAACCTTAAAGGAGAAGATGTAAGAGAAGGATTGGTTTGTATTATAAGCATACGTCATCCTGACCCACAGTTTGAAGGACAAACAAAAAGTAAATTAGGAAATAGTGATGTGGAAAGTGTAGTACAAAAAGTGCTTAATACTGCCTTAAAGGAATATCTAGAGATAAATAATAAAAGTGCTAAAGCAATAATTGAAAAAGCCGTAGATGCAAAAAGAGCTAGATTAGCAGCAAAGAAAGCTAGAGAATTAGTAAGAATGAAAGATAAGAGAGTGGGTCTTCCAGGGCGTTTAGTTGAATGTAGAGAAACGGATCCTGAAAAAAGAGAACTATTTCTAGTAGAAGGACAATCTGCGGGAGGAACAGCAGTAAAAGCAAGAGATAGCCAATTTCAAGAAATCTTGTTCCTAAAGGGAAAAGTATTGAACGTATTCAAATCAAGAGTAGTAAAAGCACTAAATAATAAAGAAATAATCAGCCTAATACAGGCAATAGGGACTGGGATAGAGGATGATTTTGATGTGACAAAGTGTAGATATGGTAAGATCATTATCCTTACAGATGCAGATGTTGATGGTGCTCATATCATGACCTTACTCCTAACATTTTTCTATAGATTTATGAAAGAATTAATAGACATAGGAAAAATCTATGTAGCTCAACCGCCATTATTCAAGGTTTATCTTACTAGAGGAAAATCTGAGTCATTAAAATACAAAGATCATGATTATTGCTACTCAGAAGGACAAAAAGATAAACTTGTAGCGTCTCTTATAGAAGCAGGAAGCGATAGAACAAATATAAAAATACAAAGATACAAAGGGTTAGGAGAAATGAATGCTGAACAATTAGAGTTAACAGCAATGTTACCCCATCAAAGATTATTACATCAACTGAAAATAGAAGATGCAATTGTAGCTGACCAAAGATTCGAACAATTAATGGGAAGCGATGTGTCATTTAGAAAAAAATTCATACTTGAAGATGTCTTTAAAGTAGATACATTAGAATATAAACAAGAATATGGGGATGTAATAGGCGAAGAAGATATAAACGACATTGTTGCAACAGAAGAGGAACTGGATCTTGATATCATGGGGGATGAAGACCTAGAGATTGATGACTTATAGAGGGACAAAAATGACACAAGGAAATACAACACCAATTGAAAATATAATAAAATTCCCATTATCAAAAACATTAGAGAACGCATACAGCGAATATGCACACTATGTAATAAGCGAACGAGCTATACCTGATGCTAGAGACGGATTAAAACCTGTACATAGAAGAATACTATGGTCAATGAATCAAATGAGCTTGTTTTACAATAAACCTCATAAAAAATGTGCAAGAATCGTTGGAGAATGCTTTATAGAAGGTACACTAGTGAGTACAATAGATGGCTCTAAACCTATAGAAGAAGTAGCTATAGGCGACAAAGTTCATACACAAAATGGAGTAGAGGAAGTAATTCAACTATATGAGCTTCCAGAACAACCTCTTTATACTATTGAACTAGAAAATGGATTTAGAAATATATGTACAAAAGGACAAATGTTCAAAACTTTTACTCCTGATCTCAAATTTATCTGGAAATCAGTTAAAGAGTTAGAAGATGGCGATTATATCGTTTGTAGACCTGAAACTACCTTTCCAAATGAATATAGAGAAGTAAATGGTATAACATTCGATGAAGATATTGCATATCTTTTAGGATTGTTTTTAGCAGATGGATGGATTGACAGAGATAAACGAGGATATAATAGGGTTTCTTTCTCCTCGGAATCAGAAGAAGTTATGAAGGAAGTACAAAGGATAATTAAAAGTAAATTCAATAAAGAAGAAGAAATACTTTTTAATACAGTTTATTATTTAAGAATTAATAATAAAGAAATAAATCAAAAAATAATTTCTACCTTTGATCTAGAAAACAAGTATGCATACAACATAAAAGTGCCTAAACAAATATTTCAATCTAAAAAAGAGGTGGTTTTTAAATTTATAAGTGGGTTTATTGAAGGTGATGGACACATAAGTGAAAAAAGGAGTGTAGTGTCAGCTTATTCTATCTCTGAAGGATTCTTGAGAGATTTACAATTACTACTTTTTAACTTAAGGATAAATTCTCAACTGTATTTGCATAGTGAAAAAGGAAAAAAACGTAAAAATGGAAGAGCAATAAATCATAATTATTATACTCTTGAAATTACAGGTACTGATGCTCTCACCTTATTAAGTAATCTTAGATCTGTTAACCCGAAAAAGGAAGTAACTATAAAAGAAAATGTAAGAACAATCGCATCAAAAAGCCAAGAAATACCCTACATTGGGAAATTTATCTTTAAAGAGTTCTCAGAAAAACATCTAGGTGGTGGGTGGTATTCAACAAAACAAGGAGAAAAAATCCGAATTGGTATCAAATATCCTAATGGAACAAAGATCCGATATCATAAAAACCTTCAAAATGAGACTAAAGTTTACAAATCCACTCTTGAGCGCTTAAACATTCTCAACAAAATGAAATTGATTGATTCTGAATATTTACCACTAGTTACTGAAATTCTTGAAAATGGTTTATCATTCTTCAGAGTAAGCAAAATTACAAATACAATCTTTGATAAAACTTATGATATTCAGGTAAAAGAAAAACATGAATTTATTGCAAATGGAATGATTGTCCATAATTGCACTGGGAAATTCCATCCTCACGCAGGAGGGGTATATGAATCATTAGTAAGAATGGCACAGTCATTTTCCCTAAGATATCCTCTTGTAGACCCACAAGGAAACTTTGGATCAATAGATGGCTTTCCACCAGCAGCTATGAGATACTG
>CAZEQQ010000003.1:21392-25103 GCA_964514425.1 uncultured archaeon | reverse complement strand
CATAATGGAGGACATAACCTAAGAATCCGATAACTATAATGCCGACACCTGTAATTTTAGCTGAAATAGATAATTCTCTATTTGAAGGCTTTCTAGCATGACGAAGTAAACGTCTGCTTCTGGTAAAGAAACCCCGCGTTTTTATTATAAGACCACTCATTTGGAAACCTCAAAGTATAACTTTGTTAATAGAGGAAGAAGTAAAATAAGGATTATTCCTCATTTTTAGCCAGAATTTCGTCATAAACACCTTTGTCAATCTCTTTTTGAATCACTCTAGCTTCTTTACCTTCACAAGTAATACCGCAACATAAACAGCTGCCTAATAATTCTTTACAAGCTGCACCTAATGAAGCAGCTGTAAGATCTGGCCATTTAGCTTTAGCAGCGTCTATAAGGGATTGAAAACTTATATCTCCTACTTTTGTCTTTTGATCGCCAGAACCTTTAGACGCTCCTGCTGCTTGAATAACCAAAGCTGAAGCAGGTGGAATACCGATAGAAAGTTCAAAAGTGCGTGCTTTTTTATTTACAGTTACTTGAACAGGAACTTTCATACCTCGATAAGCTTCTGTTTGTTTGTTAATTTCATCTACAACTTGTTTAATGTTAACACCAGTAGGACCTAAAGCTGGACCCATTGAACCACCGGGGGTAGCTTTTCCTCCTTCAACGAGAAGATCAACTGTAACAATATCTGAACTCATAATAGTTTCCTCTATATACTAATTATTAATACTTAAGTGAGGGACAAAGAAACGTTATTAAAAGGTAACGATTAAAAACAAAAAATATTAGTTGAAGAAAATAAAGTGATATGAAATAAAGCAAACAAAACGGAAAAAATATATACCAGAAAAGAAAGGAGAATTTGGGAAGCCAATAGGCTTTACTAATTGCTCGCTTAGTCTAGTGGTAGGACTTGGCCCTGCCAATGATAGATCTCTATAAGAGTTCTATTCTATCAGTAGTCCGGCCAGAACCCGGGTTCGAAATGGGGTACATTGTTTGTATCTATCCCACGAAATTCCCGGAGCGTGCACCATTTCATTTATTTTCTAGATTTTATTGCTTTACCTTCGTAATAGGGCTATTAAAAGAACTATGGATGAACACCAATATGTACATATTGCTTAAATTTAACCGTAAACAACTGAGGATGAAAAACTTAGCTAAAGTTGTATTCACTGACGGGGGGACGGGAAATCTAAAAAGGAGCGAGAAAGCAAAAAGGTATCGAAACACTAGGGAGTGAGTACAAGCACACTAAGGGCATGGGAGAGAGAAGGAAAGATACAAACGGCTTTTAGGACAAAAGGAGGGCATAGAAGGTATAAAATGACGGAAATGTGGCGCAAAAACCAACCACAAAAAGAAACAGAGATCCATAATCAACTAGAAAAAATTAGAAAAGTGGTGCATTGGCCGGGACATTCGGAAGTTTCTATTCTTCTACTTCTTTCGAACCCGGGTTTTCAACTAGCTCCGGAATTTATAACCTTGGAAGGCTGAAGTCCTAGCCACTAGACTACCAACGCATACCTTTTGATAATGTTCAACCACCTATTTTTATCTTTTTTGTTCTTTTCTTTTTTCTTTGTTTTGTAATACCCGTGTGTTCTATACATCTTATTTTATTCTTTATTCTGATTTATCTCTTCTATCATGTGATATTATGAACAATAAAGATTATTTTGTAGGTAAGTTCCATAATTCGATAGATGAAACGGCTCATATAATGGTTCAAGCATCTCCTTCTGATAAGAACCGATCTTTTGATAGCTCTTCAGCTGATAAAGAATTAGAAACTCTCCTTAAAAATTCTGCTCCTAGTTCATCTGATAGATTTTCTAGTAGCACTGTTAACTGTTCTATTGAGGATTTTTTAAGAAATAATCGCATACTCGCTGTTGGTGTCGGTGGAGCTGGCACTAATGCCATAAATAACATCTCACGACGTGGTGGTATACTTGGTGCTACAACGATAGCAATAAACACTGATGCCCGACATCTACTTTCCATCAAATCTGATAAGAAAGTATTAATTGGAAAAGAGTTAACAAGTGGTACTGGTGCTGGAAATGATCCAAATATTGGTCGTGCAGCAGCAGAAGAAAATGAAAATGACTTAAGAGAACTCATACGTGGTAATGATTTAGTTTTTGTAGCTTGTGGTCTTGGAAAAGGAACGGGAACTGGTGCAGCACCTTTTGTTGCTCAAGTTGCACAAGAAGAAGGCTGCTTAGTCGTAAGTGTTTGTACTCTTCCTTTTGCTTCTGAAGGACAATCAAAAATGGAAACTGCTTTGAGAGGACTTCACGAACTTCATCAACACTCTAATACAATAATAATTGTTCCAAATGAAAAACTGCTCATGCATTCACCTGATGACACCCTTTGGAATGCTTTTTCAAGAGCTGATGAAATTTTGATAAATGCTGTAACTGGATTAACAGAACTTGTTGTTATTTCTTCAGAAATAAATGTAGATCTTGCCGATACAAAGAAAATACTTCGCAATAGTGGCCCTGCGGTTATAGGTATTGGCTATGGTAAAGGCGAAGATCGTGCTTTTCAAGCTGTTGCTCAAGCTCTATCGAATCCTCTTCTCGATGTAGATTTATCTTCCTCTCGAGGGGCACTTGTGTATATAAGAGCACCGAGAAACATAAATATAACAGAGGTTGAAAATATTACTACAACAATAACTGATCAAATTCACTCTAAAGCTGAATTCATTTGGGGTTGTAACCCAGATGAGACACTTCAAGATGATGAAATTGTTGTAACAATTGTTATAGCTGGTGTTGGTTCTAAATACCTCTTTAAACCTGAAGAAGGAATTAGCATTCGCGAACTATGGTATGATTGATAAAAGATCCACTCTTTTGTGGACTTTATAATCTCTTTTTTAGTTATTAAATTGAACATGATATGACTAAACGAACCAGCTTTTATTACACTGATGAAATTATTGTCCTTCCTTATCAGAAGCAATATTTGGCCGTTTACGGGTATTCAGTCCTTTCTTCATCACAAAATGATTCTTCTACACAAAATTTTATGTCTTATCTTGATTCGCATTTTAAGTCCTATTCTCTCCATATATCCTCGAATTATACGCGATTATTTTTGTTTTTTAATGGAAAAGATACAGACACTTGTATCACTAATGTTGCTCAATTTTTGGAAAAAAATACAACCCTATTTCAATCAAATCTAAATTTACTATTTTCTCCTCTTAATATGGGTGTAATAGGAAAACAATGGAATGCTTTATACAATACTAAGTTAAAGAAAACAAAAAATAACTTTGTTACACAACTTGGACAAAAATATTTGGTTCTTTTTTCAATAAATATAAAAGTCCATTCTTTAGCGTCATTTACAAATCTAATAAGAAGAATTTCTAGCTATTCCCACACAATTGTACATCTAAGTTCAATAACAAAAAATGAGAACCAAACAAAGAAGAAAACCTTCAATAGGTCCATTTTAATAAGTTCATTATGCGATTCTTTTAATGAAAGTACAATTTTTCTTGATTATATTAGAAATGAAATACAAAACTTGGATAGAACAATTACAGGAAAGTTTACCTTTTATCCTTTAAATGATTTAAGAAAATTATCTCTCTCACATACTTTAGGATTTTCCATTGATTCTTTCTCAACGGTAAATTGGTATGAATCTCTTCAGATTGATAGAGTT
>CAZEQQ010000003.1:0-21382 GCA_964514425.1 uncultured archaeon | reverse complement strand
TTATGTACTCTCCAAAGAAAACTATACAACGCCAAAATCGGCCTATAATCGCCAATTTTAGCAATGAAGCTGTAAAAAATAGTAAAAGAGATTGTACTACAACTGATTATCTTTTAGTAAAAGAGGTTTCTTCAGAAATAGACACTTCAAAATCCTTTAATCTAGAAAAAGAGACTACTTGCAATCCGAACTCGAAAAATAAAATCTCAGAAAATCGGAAGAATTCAAAATTACGTGCTAAATCACTTTGTGACTACGGTAAAGTTGTTTCAAATGACGAAATGGTTGATCTTTTAAATTCTATACCTCCTCCTCCTGGAAGTCGTTAAGACTTATTCATGAAATAAGTATGAATAAGAAATATTGATAAGTTTAGTTAAAGATTTGGCTCAGAAAGAGCAAGAACAATGTCAAGTAAAGGAAAAAGGAAAGACCGCCAAAAAAGAGGACGTACGTCATCTAGCACTCAGATAGTAAAATATATCGATTATTTACTTGAAAAAGCGGATATTATAGTAAAAAGTGATCAAAAGTTGGCGCAAATATATGCAAAACAAGCAAAAAAAATTCAAACTAAAACTAGAACAAAATTTCCACCACGCTGGAGAAAAAGATTCTGCCAACATTGCAAAGCATTCCTTTACCCTGGAATAAACTCCAAAGTTAGAATAACTTCCTCTAATAAAGTAATCAGTATAAAATGTTACTATTGTAAAAATTATACACGGTTCCCCTTCTATAAGAAAAGGAGCAAAGACAATGAACGATGAAATTAGTAAGATACGCCAAGAATCTGCAAAGATTAGAATTGGTAAAAATGGAATAACCGAGAACATAGTAGTCGAAGTGGAAAATATATTGAAAAAAAACAACTTGATTAAAGTAAAATGTCTAAAGGTTATTCCAAACGAAAACACACGATTAATAGCTGAAAATATTGCTAAATTAACAAAAAGCAAAATTGTAGAAATAAGAGGAAAAACATTCATTCTAGAAAAATAAACACTAGTTTTATCTTCCTATGAATCTAAAAACTATGATTTGTTACTGAGAGAAAAATTCTTTGTAAAAATCCAATTTAGAAAAATTTTTCAAAAATGAGCATTCAACTATCTCTCTCACTCTATCGTTCATAAATATGTTTTTTATATTTTTTTCGATTTTGCCATTACAAGCCAAAGTGCATACTTTTTCTCTTTGTTTTTTAATGGCTGTGCTACTCAATCCCGCAATTGGTGCGTCAAAGTCGAAACAATGTGATTTCATCATATCATAAAGATCTGTTCCTGTTAGATCACTGAAATATTTCTCTAAAACAGAAGCATTTAGAATAAAATGAAGTAAATTGAAGTACTTTTGTGCTTCTGGATTTGGTAATAAACTTGATAACTCAAAGAGTATTTTTCCTATGAGTTCCATTACTTTTGTGTTTTTATCCAAAACTATGGGAAAGCCCTCTATTTGTTTTGTTCGAAAATCATATAAATTATGAATCATCTTGTTATTAGTTTTTGCATAATAGTCAATTAATGCCGAATTCAGAATAGATAATAGATAAAACCAGTTAATCTTTTTT
Organism: uncultured archaeon; assembly: GCA_964514425.1. Classification (GTDB taxonomy): domain Archaea; phylum Asgardarchaeota; class Heimdallarchaeia; order Heimdallarchaeales; family Heimdallarchaeaceae; genus CAZEQQ01. The sequence continues at coordinate 19,806 of CAZEQQ010000003.1, read as the reverse complement.
GAATAATTTTCTTTAATTATTATAGTGACAACATCCGTTTCATTAATTGTTGGATTAGTTTCCAAAACTATAGCAAATTTATTTAGTTCTGATTGGTAGGGTGTTACTATCTTGGGACTATGGTTAATAAGTGAAATTGAACGGTATGCTGCGTAATCATAATACCGTTTCATATTGTATTTTTTTTGTTTCTTTTCAAGTAGACCTTTATATCTCATTAAATATTTATGGATATTAGGAAATTCCTCGATGTTAAGACCTTTAAGATAGATCCAATACCCCTCTCTATATTTTACACTGTAATTTCTAATATGACTATTTTTAATTAATAACCGAAGACATCCCCTTTCACTCTCACTAATTTTTATTATCTCACCACTAGTAGTTTTGTACTTATCTTCTGACTGTCTTGTAAGTTGAAATATTTTATTACTTCCAGTTGAACAACCTTTTCCTATTGTACAAATGCCTTCTAATCCTAATTCTTTATTTGATCCTCCTAACCGATATTTAGTTAACTCTTCAATATGCGAAGACAGTTTAGTTCTTCTATCAAAATTCCATCTATCTTGTATGAGTGTAGATGATGGAATATACTTCTTAAAAAAGTCTTTTTTTCTAATTTCTTTTATTGCATTATTGTGTTGAATTGCTAAAGATATAAAGTTACTTGAAACTGTTTTCTTTCTTTTCAAGAAAATAATTAAAGTATCAACACCCAACTTTTTTTCTGTTTCAGTGAATAAAGTACGATTATTTCTAAAATCAATGATTTTTGATATTTCAGCTACAGAATATAAATACTCACGAAGTTTTTTGCTTCCTGTTCCTTCTAGCCAATATCTTGGTGTTATAAAACATAAAATTCCCTCTCTTTTGAGTAAACTCATTCCGAGTTCAAAGAAGATATTTGATATATCACCATTAGCATTATATGTCCTGTAGATACTAGAATAGACCTCTCTTTCATTTTTCGGTATTTTTTTAACATTAACATAAGGAGGATTTCCGATTATTATTGCAAATCCTTCTTTTTGGTTTACAGAAGAAAATATTTGATTCCAATTTATAATGGTTCCTTTTTTTTCTTCTTCACGAAAATAATCAAGTTTTTTGACAAATGAATTGAGTCTTATATTTTTATTAGAATCAAATGTTTTACCTAATAAACTATTCCCGATTACGAAGTTAGGTGATGGGATATCTATCGTTTCGCTATTAAAAAGATTTGCTACAAAGTCATAGAGCTTTAATGTTGCAAGATTAATGGCTAGCGGCGAGATATCTACACCAAAAAGATTGTTTGTTATAATTTTATCTACTATATATTTTCTTCTAGTTCCACTTAATTCAACATCCAATGTTTTTAAACAAAAACAATATATTTCATACAAAAATGAAAAAGATTCTAAAATAAATGCTCCCCATCCCATCGAAGGGTCACAAATTGTTGTTAAAGGGAGAATATCTTCGTAAATCTCTTTCCCATAAGGCTTAAATAACTTCTGCCAAACAGTATCCTCAAATGAGTAAATAGGTTCTTCAATAGTATTCCTGTCTAGACGATTTTTGTTAGATAATTCTGATACAATATGAGAAAGAATCGCTCCACGTGTCATATACTTAACAACGTAATTTGACGTATAGAACTCTCCTCTCTCTAGTTTTGTTTCTTTGTATCTTTTGAAAAATGAACTTTCAATATTTTGCAATTTATTACGGATACTACTACGATTAACTGTTGTCAAGACTTTCATAGATAAGAGAAACGTAGTATTTTTTTTTCTTTCGATTTCTTAGAAAAGTTTGCATTTTAAGATCTATGTTTTATTATTTTGTACGCGTGTAAATGGTTCAAAGATAGTATTTAAATTAACCTTTGAGAATTGGTTAATTATGAAAAATGTGAATTACTTATTGAGTCATAGTATGAGTTATAATGACTTCATAAAACGAACACAAAAGAATTATGACCGTTTTAATGAAGTTTATGAAAAAACAAGTTTTTTAGAAAGCGATATAGACTTTTTACGTAAAATAGATGTTAAATTAAAATTATTAATTATTGCAGAAAATTGGTGTTCTGATAGTTTTCTTATTGGACCAATAATGCATAAAATGTCTGAATATAGTCCTCAACTAGAGGTACTGTTTCTACCCCGTGATGATATATTGGACGAATTTAATAAACATTATTTAACCGGTGGAAAAGCTAAAATACCTTTCTTACTGTTTCTAAATGAAAGAAATGAAGAAACACATAGATGGGTAGAACGAACAACACAAACTTTTGAGAAAATAATGGAATTAAAAAATCAAAATTTGGAGAAGGCTGTATATTACAAAGAAGTACTGAAATTATTCCTATCAGAAGAATCGATAGTTGAAACTGCAAAAATATTGATGCAAGAAGTGAAAAGAGCGGTATTTATCACAAAAACTACTTTATAGAAAAAGTAAAACTAAAAATTATTAGTCCCTTTTTCTAAACTTATTATACTAAGCCTACATCTTCGTTAATAAAGACTCTACTTTTTCTGCAATTCTTTGCATATCTAAAAATAAAAGTCCTAATTTAACATCTGAAGAAGCATTTACTGTTAAAACTGCATCTGATCCTGCTTGAAGTGAAACGATATAGCCATACTCTCCTTCGATAAGAATCTTCTTTAAGACTCCTTTGTTTAATTCGATTGCAACACGTTCACCTAATGAAAGCATTGCTGCAGTCATAGCACTAAAACGTGTATCGTCAATTGCATCTAGAACCATTGTTGCAATAGGTAAACCTTCAATTGACACAATTGCCGCACCTATTATACCTTGTGAACGGAATCTTAGTTCAGATAAACAATCCATTAACTCATTATTGATGTTATACTGGGACGAATTAAAACCATATGTGGACATAGAAACAACTCTTATCTAATCGCTATCTTAATAAAACAAAACAATATAAACCAAACACTTTTTATAAAATTTGTAGGTCTAAGAAAATTAGCAATATTCATTAGATTATCTATAACTTAATCTGTTAAAGGTTTACTGCAATATGCTTATCTAGGAATTGATGAAGACCGCTTTCTCTTTGTGAATGTTCAGGGTGTAAGAAAAAACTATCTGTTGGTTTTATCATTTTTACAACTTCTTCTGTAATTGTAGGTGTAGAGCGATTTATTGTTCTATAACCATCAATTGTCCGGAAGTAAACATCAGGTTGATAAACAAATAATGAACCAGGACCTATTAAAAAGATAATATCTGCTGAACGGATACACCATGCAGGATGGGCTGAATTATTAAAGCCTTCAACAACTATGATCGATGCTTGTTTTTCAAGAAACTTAAAACTAGAGTCAATTGAATCAGCATAATACTGTGCATTCAAGTTATAATATTCGCTTTCAGAGCTATATTCTTTTATAGTTTCTGCATTAGAACGAATGGTTTCAATAAGAGATTTATCGTGTAAAAACTTTCTATTATTGTTACTTAAGGAATTAATCAAATAAACAGAGCGCAAGGACGCATCTGTCTCTTCTACAAATGTGAAACGTTGGAGCAATGAACTGCTCTCGCTATAACTCGTAAAAAATGAACTAAGTGATTGTTCTTCTGCAAATTTGTGCGCAACAGCTTGTGTGTTAACACGATGGACCGGATTAAGTTGTATGGGTGAAAAAGTGTTAATAGATAGATTCTTCATGAGTTCTGTAATGTCTATAGAACAAACATGACCAAATGAATTGATACACTCTGTGAGAAAAGAGTAATTATAAAATAGGTTATTCCCACTCAAAGGCTTGAAAGGGATAACATTAGACTGAAATTGTGTTAGATATGTGAGGAGATCTTTTACAAACGTAGTTTTCCCAGAATTATAAGGCAATAATCCTCCAACAAAAATAACAAAGGTCATAGTACTATCAGTATTAAAAAAAAATAACCCTAAATATAATTGTCGATAATGAAAAAAAACTATAAGCATACGAAAAGCTTTTTAGGAAAAAGTGAAATAGGAAGATGCAAGAAAAAACTGCGGGGTTAGCAGAGTGGCTTATGCAGCGGTCTGCAAAGAGATTCCCCAATCTCGCAATAAACCGCGGACAGGAGTTCGAATCTCCTACCCCGCTCCACTACTCTTCTTCAAAGCTTTTGTATACAATATGTTTAAATTCAACTAATTCTCTCACAACTGCAAAATTATGGTCTTTTTTAGCCTCGCGTTTCAAATCTTGGTTTAATTCTAATGCTTTCCTTAATGTTTTTATTCCCTTACTTTCTTTTCCTCTATTTATCTCTTCTATAGATTTAAAATACCAGTACTCCGCATTTCTATCCTTTTTCTTAATACTTTTTAGCACATCTCTTATTACTTCATAATCTCTCTTTTCTGCTGATATCTTTAATTTTAAAGATAAAATTAATAATCTGTCATTTTCTTTATCCAACTTTTCTATAATTTCCTCTGCTTCATTGTAAGATTTTTGATAAATTTTACATAAACCCATTGCAAAAAGTATTTCTGGCTGATCACTTATTTTTTTAGCCTCAAATAAAACTTTCTTAGCTGCTTCCATCTGTTCTAACTTCATGTAACAAAGAGCTAAATTCACCCATCCAAAGGTATTATCTTTTTCTAATGATAATCCCTCCAAAAAAACATTAATGGCTAAATCATATCTTTCTTCAAACATGTACAAATTGCCTAATTTAAAATAAGCTTTTGCAAATGATTTATCGCTATCAATTGTTTTCATGAAGTATGTAATTGCTGTTTTTATGTTCCCTTCATCTTCGTAGCCTTGACCTAGATAATAAGTTATCCAAGGATTACTTTTGTCCAACTTAAGGCATTCAAGATGAACTTCTATTGCTTTATGTGTCTGTTTTGTACCTCTAAAGGCTATGCCTAATAATAAAAGTGCTTTTATTGAATTTGGATGCTCGATTAAATACTTCTGAATGTTTTTAATTGCATCCTTAAATCTTTCAGCTTTCATTTCAAGAGAAGCAATTCTTAACCATTCTTCACTCTCTTTTTTGTCTAATTTGTTTGAAATATTATATAATATAGCCGCACGGTGGTAGTTTCCCTGTTTTTCGTAAAGATATGCCTTTTTGTCAATTTTATCTGACAACCACTTACTTACTTTTCTTGCCATTTAATCACTTTACTTAATCTTATTTTGTGGACACTAACCTTTGTACAATTATAATTACTATTCTTCCGTGAATTTTTTTATTATATAGTCGGCTACAATTTCAAACGCCTTATCAATGTTCAAACCCGTTTTCGCTGAAGTCTCTAAATAGAAATTTTTAATATTTTTCTTCATAGTTTGTTCACTTAATTTATCTGTAAACTCTTTGAGTTCTTCAAGTGTTACACTTTTCTGTTCTTCAAGATCCACTTTATTTGCTAGAATTATAACAGGAACAGTTCCCTTTCCATTATTCGTATATAACTCTTCTAGCCAGTTAGACAAATTCATGAATGATTCTCGTCGAGTTACATCAAAGATTAACAAAGCCCCAAAACATCCTTTATAAAACCTAGGTCTAACATGTTTGTATTGTGTTTGCCCACCCAAATCCCAAATCTGAAATTTTATGTGATTGTCTCCAATAACTTTCTCTATTGTGGCAAAATCCGCTCCTAACGTTGGTAAAAGTTCTGTTTTAAAACCTTTTCCCAAATATCTCTGTCTTATAGATGTCTTACCTACTGCCCCATCCCCCAAGAGCGTCAATTTAATCATATATTGTTTCTTATTGTTCATTGGTGTCTCCGTAACGTTGTCATCTCTATTTTGCATAATCTTCAACTTATTTTTACTCTATTATGTCTATTATCGTACATGTTAATTAACCTTTTTCGTATACTCATTATTAACCAATTTTATTCTCTAATATGGGCTCATTAACCATCCTATGTACTACTTTAAACTGTTTCGCCAGTTTACCTATCCTTATAGCTTGGGGTAATGATAAGTGATAATCGGTTTCTTTATCTGCATACGTTCCTTCAACTAATAAAAAATCTGTATTCTTAACAACATCCTCTAATTGGCTAAAATAACCTGTATCTCCCGTATATGCTATTCTTTCGCCTTCTTTCTCTAATATGTACCCAACAGACGGTTTTTGAGGTAAACTCCCTCCACCAACTATAGACCCTCGGTGCTTAACCGGAAATGCAGATACATTGCAGTTATTTAATTGTAAATTATCTGTAGAATAAAATACCTCTATTTCATAAGGAATTGTATCTTCATGAATTTCAAAAAACATTGACAAAATTTTTTCTACCTCTACTACTCCTTTCGGTACCACAATAATTAACTTCTGTGTGCGATTCAACATTCTAAAAAATGAGAGTAGTGACATAAGTGCTCCACAATGATCAAAATGCCCATGTGATATGAATAAAATCTTTATCTCAAAAAAAATTTTTTCATTGAATAACAAAAGATCTCTTATTACCCCATCTCCTACATCAATTAGATATTTACTAGAATCCTCTTTTTGTTCAACTAAAATTTGAGTGGCTACACCTGCTCTAGAGTAAAGTACTTTTACATTAAACTCTTTACCTTGCCAATCCCATTCATTAAAAGTTTTCATTATTCCCTCTATTTATGAGAAGAAAAAAATGTTTCGATACTTTTGTTTAAATCATTCTAAATCCAAGGATCAAAATCAAAATTGTTTCTACCACTATAAGTAATAAACTCGCTATTATAAACCCATAGATAAAACCTATAATGATGCAAATCCCTATCAAAATAATACCCACAATCAAAAGAATATGTTCTATACTCCCTCTATCTTGACCTTTTTGACTATATTTTTGTAAACTTTTTAGCACTCAAAACATCTCCTACTATTAAGGTGATTGTTAAAGTATTATTAATTTTTTCATTAAAATTAATAAAAGATTTATTCTAAACGCATTAATCAAATTTCTTATAAAAATAGTATACACTCTATCAAAGTAACATTTTTAAACGTAGAGCAGTCTTTGCAAACGTAATAGTAGAAAGTATCAACTATAACAGTTAATGAGTGAAACATTATGCCAACAGGATACGATGTACCCGCTGATATGCTAATTAAAGGAATAGCAAATGAGCTTAAAAAGGAAGCAGATATAAAACCTCCCGTATGGAGCACTTATGCAAAGACAGGTGTTCATAAAGAAAGCGCACCAATTGATGATGATTGGTGGTATATTCGTGTTGCTTCTGTCCTCCGAAAAATATACTTTAATGGGCCTATTGGCGTTTCAAGGTTAAGAGTAAAATACGGTGGCCGACAAAGAAGAGGTGTTAGACGAGAACATTTTGCTCGAGGTAGTGGTGCGATTCTTAGAACTACACTACAACAACTAGAAAAAGCGGGATATGTACAAAAAAGAGAAAAAACTGGTTCAAAAGGACGAGTGACTGTAGGTCGTGTTATCAGCACTAAAGGCCATTCATTCGTAGATAAAATCTCCACACAAATTGCTCGAGACATTCCTGAATTAGCAAAATATCGTGAGATAGCTGAATAAGTAATAATATATAACATTTCAAAAAATAGTTGAAGGGATCACCATGTATGATGATGAGGAACTTGAAGCGATAAAAAGAAGGAAAATGGCAGAACTTCAGGAGCAACAGACAGATGCTTACGCACGAAGAGAACAAGAAGAAGCCATTGAAGCTCAAAAACAACAAATAATGAGACAAATCTTAACAGATGAAGCACGTGAAAGATTGAACAATATTAAACTAGTTCGTCCTCAAGTAGCTGAATCAATAGAGATCCGGCTTATACAAATCGCTCAACAAGGAACACTCAGAGGAAAAATCACTGACGATCAACTAAAAGAGATTCTCCGAAGAATTCAAGGAGAAAAGCGTGAAACAAAAATTGATATAAGGCGTTTATAATGGCAAGATACAGATATTTAGCAAGAAAATTGAGATATGCAAAAGAAATGAACACGAATTCACCTGTTCCTAGTTGGATTGTGATGAAAACACGACGAACTGTGCGTAACAATCCTCAAAGGAGACGTTGGAGACAAGTGAAACTTAAAAGATAAAGGGTTGATAATTAATGTCACAAGAAGCAATTGAAACAATCTATACTGTTCCTTTTTTCCCAAAATTGAATAGTTGTCCTAGACACAAACGTGTTCCACGTGCTGTTAGTTTACTTAAGGAGTTCATAAAGAAACACACTAAAGCTGAAAAAGTGTTAATTACAAATGAATTAAATGAATTTATTTGGCAAAGAGGAATCGAGAAACCTCCAAGAAAAGTAAAAGTTCGTGCAATGGTTGAAATAGTTGAAGAAGAAAAAATAGCAACAGTTGAACTTATTACAGAGAAAGAATTAGTTCAAGCTCAACCTGAACTTAAAGGAATTAAAATCCCAGGTGAACTTGAAGACGAAGATGATGAAGAAGAAGAAGATGATGAAGAAGAATCAACGTCTTCTTAATCTCACTTTTTATTTTTAACTCCTCTAGGAGAGGTATAACATGGATGTAGCTAAAACAACAATATTAGGTAATTCGGCATTAGGTGTCTTTGCAACAGCAACAAATAAGTATGCTATACTCCCTTATAATGTAAAAAAATCTGTAATAGATGTAATAAAATCTGTTCTCGAAGTTCCGACCTATGAAGTCTCTATTTCAAACTCCGTATTATTAGGGACCTTAACAGCAGGAAATTCTAAAATCTTGTTTGTTCCCCCAACAATAACTGCAAAAGAACAAGAAATTATAACTTCTTACTTTAAAGATCTAAATGTTGAAATTATTGAAATAGAAACAAAATATACTGCATTAGGCAATTTAATCTTAATGAATGATAAAGGTGCAATTATTAGTGACTTATTTGAAAAACCTGCTCAGAAAGCAATTAAAGATTATATAGATGGTGATGCAGAGGTAGGACAACTATTAAACTCTCCATTAGTAGGAACCATAGGAATGTGTACAAACCGTGGATGTTTAGTTCATCCTTTGTTATCTCAAGAAGAACTGAATGAAATATCTTCACTCTTAAAAGTGCCAGTTGATTTATGTACCGTAAATAGAGGAATACCCTACCCTAAGGTAGGTATGCTTGCAAATTCGTATGGGGCTGTTGTTGGTGTTGATACTACAGGTCCTGAATCAATGCGAATATTTGAAGTATTACTCTCTCAATAAATAATAATAAGCAAAATTAGTAATAAAAACTATTGATTCAAAAAATTGAAAAACCCCCATAAAAAAAATTCATTGTTAGTAAAGGTGAATGTAAGTGACAACAACAGTAAAAGTTTACCACATTAAAGGAAATTACCAAAAAGGAAAGAAAAGAATACCTTTTGGAAAATATGTTAGAGCATTAAATGCTGAAGATGCTTTAACCGATGTTTTTTCAGATATAGGTAGTAGACATAACGTTAAGCGTATTCATATTAACGTGAAACCAGAAAATATTGTAGAAATAGAAGATTATGAAACAATAAAAGATATCACGGTAAAAGCATTTACCACTGAAGAACTAAAATTTCCCAAAAAGAAGTGAATAATGTGTCAACTCCCCTTCAATCCGATCAACAAATAAGCAAAGAAGAGTTAAATAATCTACTTATGGCTGCACAGCAGTTGGAACAACAATCTGTTTGGTATAAACAACAAATGGATATTCTATCCAACTATTTAGGGGATATAGCTAATGCTGAGAATACCTTATTAGAATTGAAAAATAGGCAAAAAGACAATAAAATTTTGATACCCATTGGTGCAGAGAACTTTCTTTATGCTAAGATTGATGAAAATGATAAAATTTTAGTCTCTTTAGGTGCAAAAATTCACGCAGAGAAGAATTTAGATGCAGCTTTAGAAGATTTGAAAAAGAAAAAAGAAGAAGTAGAAAATCAACTTATGCAACGTAAAACAAGTTTCAATAAAGTAAATGATAGATTAAGAGAAATTGAACAAATACTTAAGTCAGTAAAATAAGGGAGGAGTAAATTTGTTTGATCATCTGCGTAAAGGATTGGGGCAAATACTAAAAAAAGTCTCAATGACAGAGATTACAGAATCAAAGGCCAGTAAAGTTATTATCCCTTTAAAAGATCTACTTATAAAAAACGAATTAGCTGTTAGTACTGCTGATATAATATGTGATGAATTAAAGAAAAGACTTATTCATGTGGAACATAACCGATTCTCCTCTGCAAAACAATTGGTAGCAGAATCTTTAAGAGCTGTACTATTGGATTTACTACTATCGCCTGATACAGTAGATATCTTGAAAATGGTACAAGAAGCTAAAGAAGAAAAAAATCCTTTTATTATAGCTTTATTTGGTATAAATGGTGTAGGAAAAACATTGACCGTAGCTAAACTAGGAAAATACTTTGAGAATAATGGTTTTTCTGTTGTATTTGCAGCAGGAGATACATTCCGTGCAGGTAGTATTCAACAATTGCAACAACACGGAGAAAAATTAGACGTTCGAGTTATTGCTCAAACTTATGGTTCCGATTCTGCAGCGGTAGCTTTTGATGCAATTAATCACGCAAGATCAAAAAACGTTGATATCGTACTTATAGATACAGCTGGTAGAATGGAAACTAACAAAAACTTGATGGCAGAACTAAAGAAAATTTGTAAAGTGACTGAACCTGATTTAAAACTATTTGTTGGGGATGCATTAACTGGTAATGCTTTGGTCTCACAAGTTCAACTTTTTAACAAAGAAATAGGTATTGATGCTTCTATTATAAATAAAATGGATGCTGATGTTAAGGGTGGCGCTGTCGTAACAGTGATAAATATAACAAAAAAACCAATTCTCTTCATTGGAAACGGACAAAAATATACTCATCTAGAAGTGTTTGATCCTCATAAAATTGTTGATTACATCGTTCCAAAATAATGTGTCAGTTATCTTTTGTGTGATTTTTATAAATAGATCTGATTATAAACTTCTGACTAAGACTGTTAGATGCTTTAATTTTTTACTTACCACTAATAGAAAATAAGAGAAAAATTTTACGTCTAAAAAAATAGGAAAAAGAAAGGAAAAAGAAAATTATCCGAAAAGTGATCCAAGACCTAAGTCTGTTTCTTCCTCTTCTTCTTCTTCTTCTTTAGCTTCTTCTTTAGCTGCTTCTGCACCAGATGTAGCACCTGTTGAAGCTGCAGCTGGAGCTGCTGCTGCCATAACTGCTGTTTTTAGAGCTTCTTCAATGTTTACATCAGCTAAAGCTGCTACCAAAGCTTTAGTACGTGATTCATCAACTGAACCACCTGCTGCTTTGATTATTGCTTTTACCTTTTCTTCATTTATTTCTTGTCCTAATTCGTGTAGAATTAATGCTGCATATACATATTCCATAAATTTCACCTAATTTTGTATAAATATCTATCCAAGATTATTGTTGGCTTAATGGTTTACCCATGTTCTATTGTGCTTGGTTCTAGTAAAACGGCAGATTATGCTGCGCGTTGTTCAAGTCTCTCCACGATTTTGGGAGAAACTGCCTGAGCGTTAACTTTTGAAAGTTCTTGAGCTATTGCAAATGCCTCACTTACTGCTTTTGACATTAAGAATGGTATAGAGCGTCTATTAGCAATACCACTATTAACAGAAAGATTAATGGCTTGTTTATATGCTGTAGGCAAAATTAAAGGCAAAGATCTTTTATTAATAACACATGCATTGACTGCAAGGTTCATAGCAGAAGCATATGCCCATTCTAATTGTTGCTTAAATGCATCATAATCAATTATTAATTCCTTTCCATCTATTATTTGGTCATTTTCAAACGCTACAGTGAAAGCAAGTCCTGTCTTAAAAGGTTCTATTCCTAAACGCTTTAAGAGAACTGTAACACTTCTATTCACTCGTTCACCTTCTTTTGTGACAACAGCAGGCTCAGAAATACGGATTTGACCGCCTTCTATCCTTGTCTTTAAACCAATGGATTGAAGTTCAGCAATTACTGGACCTGGAGGTATCCCTGTATTCATTGCAGGAATAATAACATCGTTACTAGCAATTTGACCCGCTTTTGCTGGAGCAGGGACTTTGTTATTATCCATATACGTTGCTAGTTTGAATGGATTTCGATGTGTTAAAAGAAATGCACAAGGACCAGTTATATGTTCGAGTAATTTTTCAATTCCCGGTACTTTACCTTGTAATTCTTCAACTGCCCTTCTCATAAGCGTGTTTTTTGCCATAACAATTTTAGCTTCTTTTCTAATATCTGCACGCATTTTTTGAACAACACGAGCATTAATATTATCAATTTTAACTAATCCAATAATTGGGTAGGCTTGTAGCTCCTTTTTCATGTTTTCAACAATTTTCAATTTTTGATTTGATATAGCTTTAGTGGACACATAAATCACCTACTTACTTATTTTTCTGGCTGGTCCCATAGTTGTCTTAATATAGATAGAACGAATATTATTTTCACCACGTTCTAACTTCCCTTCAACTGTCCTGATTACGGATAACGCATTTTCTGCTAGCTCATGAGGGCTCATATCAACAAAACCAAATCTAGATTGAATAACAGGAGACTGTCTCACACGAATTTGTATAGTGTTTCTAAAACCTTCAATGAGGGGGGTAATAGATGCATTTGGGGGAATAGGCTTAGCCATTTTACCTCTTGGACCTAAAAACTTTCCAAGGCTTCTTCCAATGATAGGCATAATAGGTGCACTAGCTAGAAAGAAATCATACTCCTCAGCATGCTTTTTGGCAGATTTTTGTTCTCTAGCAAGTAAATCTAAGTCGTTTTTACTAAGAACTTTAACACCATCAATAGCTTGGGCATCAACAAAGTGTGAGCCTTCTGCAATAACGCATATTTTTGCCTCTTTAGACAATTTATGAGGAAGTTTTATATCCACTTGAAATCGTTTCGAAGGATCTTTAAGGTTAATATCACGTAGGTTTATTGCAATATCAACTGATTCAACGAACTTTCTCTTAGGAGATTCTTTTATCATCTCCTCTATAACTTTAGTAAGTTCTAGTTCATCCATATTTATCGACCTCTACCGCTTCCGTTAGTATAACAAACGGTCACACGCGATTAGAATTCAATTGAACTCTAAAAAGGAGTTTTTAAATCTTTTTAAAATAGAGTCCGCACAAATTAACATGAACTCTATCATTATCGGACTATAAGCAAAGGAGTTACTATATGAACCCAAATGAAATGCTTTTTGAAGTTTACTCTGAAAGAAAGAATAGATAACAAATTAAAAAATTATGTTGCTCATTGCAACAATATTTATTTACGTTGTATGCTCTTTATAATTTAGAGTGATAAAATTGAGTAGAATGAAATATTTCGAGGTAGAATCAGATGGTTCTTTGTTAGATAAAACTGATTTGACACTAGCTCCCGAGAAAGTAATGATTGTTGTCGATGAAGATGAGAAAAGAATGTGGCTTTGGAAAGGTGCTCAATGTCCAGTGAAGAAAAAATTTGTCGGTAGCAAATCCCTATCTGATTTAAGAAAAAATAATTATGGTTTTGCTTTCGTCTCTCAAACTTGTGAACAAGGAGATGAAACTGCAGAATTTGTAGCAATGATTAAGAAAATAGGAAAAACAAGTGAAATCTCTGAAGAGGTTTTAGCAAAAGCTTCACACATGATCGAACGTCAAAGAAAAATGAACGTATTTGAAGAAAGCTTAGATGATAGACCTACAACAAAAGCTCTGCTTGATGGTGTTAGTGCAGACGATGATGCAAATTTAAAACAACGCCCTTCACAAGTTCAATCAGCTCAACTGCCAATTGAACTGGCAAAAATGGGTACTGCAGGAAATAGACCTACACCATCAATATTGACGATGTTAGATGGTGATCAAATTGCTACACCAACTAGAGAAGCAAAACCAAAACCAAAAGAAGATGATTACAAAAAATCATTTAGCATACTAAAAGACTTAGGTGTGCCTAAAGGATTTGATCGTGATTTGGTAATAATAGCAAAAAAAGTCTTTACTGAAACTTATGATAAAAAGTTTGAAGAACTAGACGAACCTCCTGAAGGTGTCTTCTTCTCAAAAAACCATGTTCCTAGAATGATTTGTGAAAATGGTGTAGTATTAGCAATAGAGTTCCTAAAACCCCAAGAAGGTGCTCAATTAGATGAAGAAGATGAAGTAATGGCAAGAGATATTGATGACCTCATAGATATGTTTGAAATTGAAACTTAATTGTCTTAAACTTCATTTTTAGTCTTTTTTAGAACTTTTTTAAACTGTGAGAAAAATGATTTACAAACTAATTTTAAAACTACATCCCTCAATAAAGGGACACAAACAAATGATCGAACATGATGTAAATGAAGGTGCTACCATAATAGAAAGTATTAAAACAATCATAAAAGCTGAAAATTTAGATAATATACTCTTGATGAATGATGAAATAAGACCGGGATATCTTCTACTGTGGCAAAAAGTAGAGTTAAAAACAACTAAAAAAATCTTTGAAAAAATAACTGAAGATATGGAAATAGTGATTATTCCTATGTCTCATGGCGGATAAAAAAAAGTTACTTTTTCACACTTTTGGGTGAAAATATGTCTAATATAGAGTCAAGCCAAAGACTAACAGTGTTAAGCACAGGAACATCTTGCTTTTCAATGAGAAATGCGAAATACATCGTCCCAAAAAAGCCAATTGGTTTACCTAATACATCGTGTCCCCATAACCAAGCTGAACTAGCATCTAATCCATAATTGCTCATAACAATTATATTAAATCCAATAATTAATGCAATTCTCAAAAAGTTACCAACTAAAACGGCTATTAAAACATAAAACGTAGCTTTAACCTTATTCTCGGGCTTTGCTGGAGTAACAATAATCAATGCAAACAAAAGTGCTCCAGCTTGCATCGCAGTGCATGATCTGACTACCGCGAATCTGCGACTAAATAACTCTGACTTAATAACAGGTGCTTTTGCATCATGAGTATCTAAAAATGTTAAAATTTCTGTAAGTTTAACAATAATAATACTCTCCCCTTGAGCATTATCAATCCAATAACCATCATAAACGACATCAAACTGATATATCTTAAGAAGATGAAAAACTATGTTGACAGTTGCCTCCTCAAGAAAATAGTAATCTGGTACTAAATAAAATAAAATTGTTAAGATTACAACGAAAATGAAGGATAAACTTGAAAATATATACTTTTGTCTTCCTTGAAGCTCAGTCAGAGACCTTAAAGAAATTTCCTTGTGTGATTCTTCTTCAACCATAATTCTCAAGAATGTAAAAAAATTGAGTAATTAAAAATAATTCTATCAAACAAGATGTTACATCTTACTATTTTTGTCTTTAGGAAGGAAATCAGAGAGTCTAATTACTGTTTTTTCATCTTTAATATTAGGTTTTTTTGAGTGTGAAGCGAATGCTTGTTTTCCAAATAATGATTCAATATTGTGTTTTATAACAGATATACGGTTTTTCAGATATTCAGAGAGTCCATACTTTACAGATATATCTTCAGCAATCTCTAAATATTTTGTTATAGATTTTTCAAAAACAGTAAGATTCAAGTTAGTAGACTTACACTTACTACAGATGCCCGTTAAAGGAATACGTCTGTATATTTGATTACATTTTGTACAACGTATCTTTTGAGATCCAAATCTCCTTAAATTCCCAAAAAGGTCTGGAATAAAATGATTTGTAATAATTTTGGAAGCTACATCGTCCATATCTACTGCTTTTATAAGTTTTGCAATAAAAAGCTGGGCTTCTACTTTATCTCGCATAGTTTTTAGTAACTTATAATTTGTAGTTAAAGGCCCTTGAAAAATATTAGATGTTTCATGTGTGTATTTAAATCCCTCATACGCAGATTCTGAACTCAATCTATTAGAAACAATGTCTACTAAATTTAAAACATTTTTTGGTGATTCATAGTTGTAAGTAGATTCATAGAAGGCTATGGGGTACATTGTACCCGTATCGACATTATGACTCTCATCATCGACCTCAAAAGGATTAAGTGTAGCTACTAAAACAAGTGGCGCGTCCATCATACCACCTCGGATTGAAGGGAGATAAAATGTTGAAAAATTAAGAAACGCATCAAGTCCTAGAATAATACTATCCTCATCTCCGTCACAATTACGTCTTTTTGCTGCATGCCAATAAGGGTGTGCAAAAATTACTTTTGCTTTAGTAAACCCTACTATTCTCCCTACTATTCCTGCAGAGGTATGTGGTGCTAATCCTATTACAATTTTTCCGACTAGGTCAGAAACTTTTGATGCATTATAATACTTAGATAAACCGTATACTTTCTCTAGCAAATCATCAATAAATTTAGAAACACTCAGTAGATATTTAGCTCCTTCCTCATTAATGACAATATCTTGAATCTTTAATTCTACTATCTGATCTGCTCGCCTAAGTGGTTCTCCAGAAATATCTGTTGTATAACCACATTTCAGTAACTGATGAACAGGAACATTCACTTCATTTGGCTTAAAATGTGTAAGCACTGCATCAGTAGCATCAAAACGTATAGTTCCATCTCTATACACATAAAGCGAGTATTGTGCTCTAAGAATCCCTTTCTCAATTAATTCAGGCGTTCTATCTTTACTCATCAACTTTTTAACTGCTTTGACCTTTGTTTGTCTATTTAACCCTAAACTCTTTATTGCCCTATTATAATCCGATTCAATATCATATTCAATCTTTGTGAAATTGACCGTTGCTCTTCCACAAGAAGGGCATTTTTCTCCTGTTAATTTCCTATTTCTGTTAGTACACCTTGGACAAAAAAGAACTTCGACTGTTTCTATTTTGCAATTGTTACATAATGGATATTGTGTCATTTTGTTGCATTTAGGACATGAACGTTGTTTAATCTCAATCTCTATTTTCCCTCCTTTTGTTGCAGAGTATAAATCTCGTAACCTTCCACCTTCTTCTTCAATAGGGAACAATAGGTGAACTGGAGGACGCATCTTCCTCTCTTTTGCCTTTTCTGGTCGCCCCATCCTTGCTCCAGTATAAATAGGACATTTATCTTTTATTGTAATATCACTCAAAAAATTGATTAATTTTAATGGCTTTTTTAGAATGTCATCAGAGATGTTGACAATATTTTTCTTTAGTCCAAGAGAAATAATTAATGGTTCAGCATGTTCGTCCAGAATAATAGCATTATTTCTAATTTTATGAGGCACACAAAGTGTTTCTAAGATTTCTTTAACCTTCTTATCATCAGGAACTATTAATTGGTTTTCATCTTTTTCTCCTTTTTCTAGTAAATATTGACGTAATTCAAGTATCTTTTCAGAAGTTAAATCATGCCACATATATGTGAATTCTGGATGAAGGGGAATATTAAGCAGTTTTGAAAATAATATTGCTTCATTAGGTTTAGGAATCTTTGTCAAAAAATTCTTGATAAGATCCTCTGCTATTCGTAAGAGTTTTCCTAATAATCTTTGTTGTTCAACTTTAGAAAGTTCTACAATGGTTTTTTGTAACTCTTGAATCCACCATTCTTCACAATAACCTGCAGGTATTAAATTGTAATTGCATTGGTTAAACTCGCCAAATCCATGGAGCATATCTCCCAAAAATAATATTTCTTCCACTTCGTCTCGAATTTTTAAGGAATGTTCATAATCTACAACTTTCATCACGTCACCATTTTTCAATTTGACAATTGGAGGATGTATGGTGTCTACAGGTAAAACAATTGATCCCTTCCCTGGGCGTTCTGTTCTGATATGTGTACCACAAGCGAGGAAGTCATTTGTTAAACCCATTAATGCAGGATGTATCCCTAAAGCTGCTAACCCTGTAGCACGAGATCTTCCATATCTCATGCGAAATCCTCCTTTTGCTGATGGATGTGCAAAAACGGGTCTACCTGCAATTACATCCTTAATATAACCCGAATCAGCTTTAACAATATCTTCTTCTTCGCTTAAATCCTCCTCTAAATCTTCGTCATCTAGTTTATCTGAAGGTTCCTCTAGTATTTGTGAATTTGACTGTTCATGAATATGTAATAACTCCTTTAACCACTCCCAACCCTTCAAATTGTTATCCGAAACCCTTTTTGATATTTTCTTTGCTCTTCCTACCAAACCATCATTGAAAACTAAAATAGCTCCTCCTCGAAGTTTATTTGTAGTTACTCTTTTTAGATTTCTATTTCCTGAAACTTCAATATCATTTGTGGGTTCACCTGTGATCTCAACAGGAATATTTTCAGCTGCAAAGCGTTGTTCGTCTTTAGATGTAGGAAGTTGTAAATGCATAACACGTTTATACAATTCTATTTCTTCCAAATAACGGTCTACTTCTTGTCGTGAGGGTTTATACCTGTCTAAATTTAGAACTTGTCTAACGTGATCTGCTAAAAGAACACTCATTCCCGCAGCTGTTCCACCAGCTGAACGAATTGGACCTGCATAGTAAACAGCAATATATTCAGAGTTATCATCGTTTTTTTGTATAGTAACTTTTGCAATTCCTTCAAGAGGTGCAGCCGTAATACTTTCGGTAATTATTGCTAGTGCGGTTCTTACTGCCTTTTCAGCTAATTTTTCTTTCTCATCTGTAAAAAAATTACCTAAAGCTATTTCTTCAGCTATCTTAAACGCTATTTTCTCCCTTGGCATATTATTAGCTTCTAATTCTCTAATCCTCTTTCCTACTCCTTTTGGCCCTACTAGGCCTTGAACACGGTCTGCAATATCTTTTGCAATTGGCATCTCAACTGATAAGGATGGATCAAATCCTTTTTTACGAGCTTCATTAGCGATAGTGTAAATCTCATCAACATCTTTAATCAAACTGTCAAAGTATTGTTTCATATTGATAGACAATCGAATTTTGCTAGATATTTTATTCACCATTCACTCAAAATTTATATTTAGTATCAGAATGCTATTCCATTATATTAACTTAATGAAAAGAAAATTTTTTCACTATATATCTTTATCAAAAAAATTTTAGGCTATATACATCAGTGTTATTTCATGGTTAATGTTACAATCGTTACTGATGACTTCAAATTTTTTTACACATTAAAAGAAAAACTAAATCAGCAAAGAAACATCAAAATTAACCACATTTTAGTAAGTGAACCCATTCCTAACACTTCTGATATAATAGTAACCGATCAATATGCTGTCAAACAAAATAATCCAGATAGAAAGATTTTCATCCCTAACTCTTATAATTTACTTTATCTGTATTCAAGTATACTTTTAATGCATCACGGAAAAAACCATTATCTCTGCATTAAAATAGGCATTGACCCAGGTAAATCCATAGGTTTTGCAGCAATAAATGAGGATGATGAGATTCTATTTACATTGGAGGATTATTCAGCAAACAACATTGTAGCCAAAGTTTTATCTATAGATAATAACGTCAAAACACAAAAACTAATTGTGAGGGTTGGAATAGGGGGAGGAGAAATAAAAAATGAAATTATAAAAAAATTAGAACAATCTTTTGTGAACAGGGATGATGTTATAATTGAAGAAGTAAAAGAAGAATTTACAACAAAACCAAAGAAGTACTTCCCAGAATATGCGTTTATAAAAAATAAAAATATTATTTCAGCTTTACTTATAGCGAAAAGATATCAGAAAGAAGAAGAATAAGCGTTAGACAGAGTTTGTATTAAAGGTTAAACTTTTATAGGTTTGTTGTGTAAACTTTACAATTTTATATTGATGGGCTATAATGTAGCCCAATAACTAAAAGTATATAA
>CAZEQQ010000002.1:0-27144 GCA_964514425.1 uncultured archaeon | reverse complement strand
AAATCATCTCCAAGATTTTTGTCCACATATATGTATCTATCATAACTTTTTAATGATTTCGGATGGACGAAATTATCCTTTTAGTATACTCACAAAGTCTTAAATAATACGCCATTATACTCTAATATGATAGAATTATAAAACAAAAAATTGGGTAATAGGATGAGTATAGTTAAACATTTAGAGGACATAATAGAAACAACAACTGTTGATAAAAGAGACTATCAAGTTGAAGCTGTAAACCAATTGATTACGTATTTTGATGGTAAAAAGTCTTTCCTTTTGAATTATCCTTATGGAACAGGAAAAACTGTTATAGCTCTTTTGGTTTTTATAGGTCTTAAAAATAAAAATCCCGAAAGCAAATTCATTTTTACTTCTGCTAGAGAAGCTGCAAATTTACGTTGTAATCAAGCTTTAGAAATGGCAAAACATTTTGAATTCTTAGATAAAATAGGTTATCTATTCAATCCAAAAGGAAAAGGTTTGAATCTAAAACAGAAATTAAAAATGTATCAAGCAGCTAATGTCATTTTTGCTCCCATTACCACTCTAATGAATGATTATTACGAAATAAGAAGTAAACTCAAACAAGATATATTTTCATCAATTACGCTCTGTGTTATCGATGAAGCTACTGATTTACTTGCAAGAGATATAAGTGGTTTTAGAATCAGCAGATATTTTGATGGATTGTTCAATATCCGAGAAAAAAAGAACAATTTTCCAATTTTAGCAATGACCGGAACTAAAGATCGGGGGCGTTCTTCTGCCATTTTCAATTTATTAGGAAAAGATGCTCTATTGATGCAAAGGTTAGATTTGATTCCCTATGAAACAAAAACAGAAATAACAAAAATAAAGCGAGAAGATTACATAAAAATAGATCAAGCTATCTCTAATCACTTTAAGAAGCCAATAGAAGTAATACAAGACATCTTGGATCCTTCTCTTTCAAGATTGGATATCATTAAAATGTCATATGGTGGGATTTTAGACAAATTAATGAATCAACAAGGTACTTATCCCTTATCAATAAATAAATATCAAATAGATACTGACGAAAAAAGACAAGAATTAGTGAAAGCTTTCTTATTATTATTCAAACTCTCTCATGCAAGATTACTGCTACTAGAGTCTACACCTGGCGAATTTCTAAGTTACATAGAAAGTGAAGAAAATAAGGATCTATTCAAAACAATTATTGATGTTTCTCAAGATTTGATCTCTTTTAGAGTAGAATTGTCTGATTATGAAAATCCCGAAAAAATGATTACAAGAGCTTTACTTAATCCCAAAACATATACCGCAGTAAGTATAATTTATGAGCATTTGATAAAAGGTGCTCAAATACTTTTATTTACACGTTATCATGCTTTGGGGATTCAAATGCATAAGCTATTAGAATCACTAAACTTTCCGAATGTTTCTTATCTTTCAGGAAAAACACCGGAAGATTCTAGAATGTCCATAATTCAAAATTTTGAACTAGGGGAAACAAATATACTCATATTTACTCCTGTAGGTGGGAGAGGGATAAATTTACACTCTGCAGATGTTGTGATACATTTAGATATAACAACAAATTTAGATGATATGATTCAAAGGAGAGAAAGAGCCAGGGGATGTTTAGAATATGTCCTTGTATTAGAAGGCACCAGCGAAGAAGAAAAAGTGAAAGAATATCAAGATTTGAATAAAGGAGTTGAGGATCAACCTTCCAATAGAGGTGAATGATTTTCATTAATACATGTTAGTAAAACAGGTATAGATGCTAACAACCTTAAACTGGCAAGTGATGCTAAAACAATGAATAGCGCTGTATCGAATGGAATAAATTTTTGCATTAGCTCAAAAATTAGCCCACTAGATAAAGCTCCTAAAAATGTTAAGGACCCTTGTAGCATATTATAACTTCCAGTATAAGACCCTCTATTTTCTGCAATTTTAGCTTGATGTAGAATTTCAGAGTTTAATGCGACACCCATAAATCCGTTTGCAATACCCGCAAGGAAATTACTAAAAATAAGAATATACCATACATAGACATGTGCCAAAATTAAAGGAACAAAACTAATGATAAATAATCCAATGAAAATAGTGAACCTCCTACCGATTTTATCAGAAACTTTCCCTGAAATATATTGAGAAATTAATAAACCTACTAAATGTCCTAAAGAAAGCAAAGCAATTTGAAATGTATTTGCTTTTGTACCATAAACCACATAGGGGTATAGTGGCCACAACATACTCATAATAAACCACCAGAACATTGTAGCTAAAGAAAATTTACGGAAATTTTTATCTAAAAAAGGCAAAAATATATTGCGTTTAACTTTTCCAAACTGAATCAATTTTCTATCTTCTTTTAAAAACATAAAAATACAGGCTACAATTGCAAAAAGTGCTGAAGATATTAAGAGCATAACTCTATATTGCTGCAACTGAGAAAAAGGCAATAAGTTGATTAAAAAACCTCCTATTAACAATATTACTGCGGCAGATAATGAACCGATCATAGCTATTTGACTAATAAACTTTGTACGTGTAGTATTAGTGCTCAAATCTCCCTGTAAAGCATTCCATGAAGGTAACACCGCACTAATTGCAATTGATAATAGACCTGCAAAAAAAAGATACCACAAAGGTGAATTAAGTAAACTAATAACAAATACGATAACAGAAATTGATAGTAATCCCACGATTATAACAATTTTTCTTCCGACGTTATCTGAAACTCTACCCCAAAACCCTTGTAACAGTGATTGTCCTAAATTCCTAATAGCTGTTATATACGCAATTATAATAGGCGTTGCACCTATTCCAACAGCTAGTAAGGAACCATAATTCTCAAAAAAATTGAACGCTCCTTGATTTGGAACTGCCGAAGCCTTTAAAATGCGTTGATTGCGCTTGATAGAATCTTCTTCTTGAGTATCTAACAAAATTGGCTCATTTCCTTCATCTAGCATGTTTATCACTTCAGACAACTAACAATGATTCCTTATTATTTCTTATTTCCATTTTTGTTTTTAAAATTATGTTTAAACGAGAAATATCTAGAACAAACCTTTTAAGAGGACATTTTAGACTATAATCAAAAATCTTTAACACTGTAAGTTTTTTTTAAGAAAAAACTAAAAACTAAAAGAATTAATGTGAAAAAAGTATGCAAATTAGAATAATTTCCCATGATGATGTCTATTTGATAAAGAAAAGTTTCGAACTACTGGAGAAAAACTATATGGAAAATATGATCCTTTATGGTGATCTCTCCGAACCATGCATAAACGAAACTACTATTTATGGTATCTTTAAAAATGATGAAATTTTTTCTATTTTTGTTGTTTATAATGGCTTCTCCTCCCCTTCTATTGTGATTCCTTATGGCTTAGAACTAGAGGTAATCGATATTATTTTTGGTTATATCTCAACAAAGTTCAAAAATTTCATTTTACCTAGTTTTGACTTAAAAAAGAATGATTTTGCAGCTTATTTCATGATTGAAAACATCTACGACGAATACTGCATGATTACTGATGTTAATAACTTTAAAATTAATGAAATTAATAAGAAAGCTAAATTCGTTGAAAAAAAAGATGAAAAAAGGATTTGTGAGTTCTATAAACAATATGGTGCTACAGTTTTCACAAATTCCCAGCTAAAAACTAGTTATTATTACTTCATTGAAGAGGAAGAGAAAATAGTTGCTTGTGGAGGAGTACATTTTGTTTCCCCCTACCTTGTTCAACTCGGTAATATTTATGTCGATCCTACTTATAGACAAAAAGGATATGGTTTGGCCATTGTTGCAACTATAACCGAAAAAATACTAAAAGATAAAAAATATGCTTCTTTATTTGTTGATCAAAATAATCTTGTAGCTATTAATCTTTACAAAAAACTTGGATTTCGGATTTATAAAGAAGTAAAAATATTCTCTTTGCTAACAAAAAATTAAGTTTATGAAGTAAAAATAGAAAAGAGAACATAAACATCAAAGCAATTTTGATATCTAATACTTTACAAAGAAAAAAGAAAAAGTAAGTATTCTTATACTACTTTAATTTGTGTAGATCTACCTCTTGCATAATCTGCAATAATTATGTAAGATGCTACTTTTGCAAAATGAGTAGATGAACTGAGTATTCCAACTACTTCTTTGGATGTTTCATCTTCTGCAGCTATTAATACTTCTTCATTTTCCCTTTCAACACCTATAAAATTAGGTGCTTCAACACCTGTAGTAGAACCACTTTCTCTCAAAGTCCTTAAAACAACGTTTGCATCTACACTAGTTGCACGTTGGATCCATGATTTATGTTTTTCTTCATCAATATGTGATACAATTGTTACTTGAGCTGTTCTAGGCAGAGTTTTTATTATATCTAAAGGAATATAATCTAATTTGGGAGAAAGAATTGTTACACCTCTTTTGGTATTTTTGACTATCCTTTCAATATGCGATAAAACTGCATCTAAGCCTATAATGGAAGTGGTACTAATATTAAGCGCTGTTCGAAGTTTAGTTGTTCCTTCTAATGTTTGGAACTCTTCCTTAAGTTTGAGGGTAACGCCCATTAAATCTTTCGCTGAATCTACTAAAACATTCTCCATACCTAATGCGAAGGATTTTGTTTCTTCAACTTCGTTTGTTAAATTACCCGCTAAAAGTTGTTTTCCTTTAGTAAGCTCCTCTTGTGTTTGCTGTGTTGTAACGTTGATAAATGATAATTGACTCTGCAGGGATTTTTGTAGGTGTAAGTTAACTTGTTCAGATAATTGCGATACATTTTCCTGTAAAGAATTAGTAACAGATTGATAGTTCCCATCAATCTTAGTTTTGCTCTCGTCAAGCAATTTGTCGAAGTAATTCGTCATAGTCTCCAAATTAGCTAAAACAGTTTTATTTGTGTCTTCAATATTTCCTCCTAAAGTTGTTTTCATTTGTTCTAAGAGTTCAGTAAAAGCTGTCTTTTGTTCATCCACATTAGATTTGAACACATTTGTCAAATCCTTGTAGGCTAAAATTATTTCTTCATTCACCTTATCAAAACGTGTCTTTGTTTCCTCTTCTATCTGATTTAAGAGTTGTTGATAATTGGTAATAGTCTCAGTATGATACTCATCCAATTTCTTTGTGAATATTTCTTTATTAGATATTAAATCAGTGGTATATTTGACCTTATTTTGATCAAAGGTAGATAAAGTTGTTTCAATAGTTTCTTTTAATTGTGATGAAATAGAGTTGAAAGCTCCACTTTTACTTTGTTCAAATTCAGTCAAGACTGATTGCTTGATCTCTTCAACCTTCTGTTGTAGTGCGAGAATTGTTTCATTTAGTTGAGCAGAAAGATTTTCAACTTTGGTCGAAAATATTTGGTTTATAGTAGAATCAAACTCTGTTAACGATTGAGATAAATTCTGTGACAACTTATTGGTTGTATCTACTGATGCCTTTGTATTTTCTTCTGTATATTTGACTGTTGCAGTTGTTTGTTCTTCATGAAATTTGTTCAAGTTTAATTTTGAGCCATCCATTCTTTCATTGAAAATTGATTGTATTTGATCTAGTTCTGTTAAGAACGTTTGACTCACTGGCTGTATCTTATTGGGGACATCATTTGCCATTTGTTCGGCTTTAGTTTTATGTTCCTCTTGTTTACTAGTTAAAAGAGAATTGAACTCTGTCACTTTTTCATCAATAAATGACAATGAATTCTCATTTGTGGTATTGAAAACAGTTTTAGATTGGTTAATTGAATTTTTTTCATTTTCTACATGATCTACTAAACTTTTACTAAGCTCTGTAGAAAACTCTTTCTGTTTAGTTGTTATATCTGTGAGCGTTTTATCAGTGATTCTTTTTATTTCTTCACTGTCTTTTTGAGCATTATGCTTCAAATTTTCTGAATTTTGAGAAGAAACTTGATTTATTTCTTCTTTCTTTTGATTGAAAGAGTGTTCAAGTTCTTGAGTCAATTTATCGTGTGTAGAGTCAAATTTGTCTTTTTTCTCCTTTAGAACTGTAGAAGTCTTCTGAATATGTGTTGTAAGACTATTTGCTAAATCATCACTTTTCTGTCCAAGATAATCTAACGGTATTCGTGCAAAGTATTTAATAAGGTACCCTTCAGATTGACCAACTGCACCTTTGCTCTTTAAACTTTGTAAAGCGCTTTCAACTGAATTATAGTTAATATGTGTAAAATTAGCTATTTCTGGTGCAGTAAGATTACCTAAACCTAATAATAGTTCGTAAACTTTCCTTTCTTCAACAGATAGTTGCATTTTTTCTATGAATGACATTATTTATACCTCATAATGATAATATAGTGACAGACTTTCTTTAGTTATTAATTCTTTCCCATCTCAAATACTACACAGAAATAAAATCCCTCCATTGTTTATGTTTAATCTTCTTTATTGCGTTTTTAACCACTTATCAAACTCTATTATAAAAATTTCAGATTAATCATAATTTTCGATAACATTTTTACTTTTCAGGAAAGGTTATCAGTTACCCTTTTTTCTCTGCATTACTCAAATTATTTTTGCATCACAATGAGTCTTACTAATTAACAGAGATTCTTTTGAGAAAAACTTAAAATTCAATGTGTTAATTTTTTAATATGCATCAAACGAAAGCACAACGTTATTTACGACGTCTAATATGGCTCATAGGCTTAATTTTAATCATAACTATAGGCTTTGCATGGTGGTTTTATCCCGAAAATTATGATTTTTTCAACGAAACTATAAGCAAACTTGGGGGAATTGAAAGCAAATCAGGATTAACCAATACTCTTTCATCTCTTATTTTTGCGGCTGGATTTGGCGTAATTGCACTTATAGCTCTAATTATGTTTTTCTACTATACAACTACTAAAGATATAACTGAGAAATATTTGAAAGCTCTTTGGTGTTTATTAATCTCAATTGGTGCTATTGGTGTAGCTTTACCCGTTGATATCCCTAATCTAATATACCCTCATTACTTAGGTGCACTAATATTCGTCTTGTTTTTTGGCGTCTTTAACTTTGAGACGCAAGCTGCAAGATTCTTAAGAAAGAGAAAAGTAAGGAAACAGTTGCTTCATCAAAAACACTCTTTTGATTTTTGGATAGATTTAACTTTTGTATTCATTGTATTTATAGCAACAGGTGTATTTATCACCGTTTTTATAATAGAAAGAATATGGTTACAAGTTCCTTTTATTAGTACAGCTTTAACTCAAAAAATACTCTTAATTGTTAATATCATAGCAATCTATCTGTTAGATGTAGATGATATGTAGGGACATTGAGAAGAATACTGCAGTTATCTTTCTCCCCTTTTTCAATGCATAACTAAACTCTTTTCACTACTGAAAAACTAAAATGACCTTTTTTATTGAATATGTTCTCAAAAATCACTGGAAAAGAAAAGAAAAGAAAAGAAAAGAAAAGAAAAGAAAAGAAAAGAAAAGAAAAAAGTACAAATTATTTAATTTCGTTATATTGAACGATTCTAAGAGTTGCAGGCTTTTTGGTTATCTCACCTAATCTTGCACAAATGACTAAAGCTATACCTTTTTTGTAGGCCCTTTCTAACAATCTTTCTGTTGCAATACCGTCAACAATAAGTGTTTTAGCTTTGTCCAATTTATCCAATTCATCGTACAATTGTTTCACAGGTGTTCTTAATATCGTTTCTTCGGTTTCTGTAAGAGCAATTGCTTCTAACTTTTGTTTAACTTCTTCTACAGCTTTTGAAAGATTTTCAGGTAAGTGAACCTTTCTTACCTCTTCTCTCTGTCTGTAACTTCCTCTAGTATCTTGAGCTCTATCTCGAGAAGGTCTTCTATCTCTATCACTAAATGATCTTTGTTGTCCTCTTGGTGGCCTTTCTCTGCTGTCTCTATCTCGTTGAGGTCTTTCTCTGCTGTCTCTATCTCGTTGAGGTCTTTCTCTACTGTCTCTATCTCGTTGAGGTCTTTCTCTGCTGTCTCTATCTCGTTGAGGTCTTTCTCTACTGTCTCTATCTCGTTGAGGTCTCTCAATTTTTCTCTGTTTATCTTTATCTTCATCTATGTGTGGTCTCTTTGGTTGTTGTAGCTGTTGTTTTGATTGAACTAAAAATTCTTTTACTGTTAGTCCTTTATCCTCGCCAGTTAGAAACTTTGTTTGATCAATTGGTTTAGCTTGTTCTAAAGCTTTTTTCACTTCTTCGCTGTTTAGGTCTTCAACTTCCTTTCCTTCTGGTGCTCTTGCAACAAAATTGACATGTGCCACTTGGAGTAATTCTTTTAATATTAGATCTCCTCCACGATCTCCGTCCAAGAATGCAGTTACTGTCTTATTTTTAATTAAATCAGGAAGATTTGGAGGAATATTTGTTCCATCAACAGCAATAGTGTTATCAATGTTGAATTTGAATAAATTAAGTACATCAGCTCTACCTTCAACAAGAATAACTTTTTTTGATTTTTCAAATCCTTTACCTGCTGTAATTTTTGAACTTTCAGTACCAAGGCTAACAACAGCAGTATGACTATTTTTTGCCTTAATTTGTGTTAAAGACTTTTCTTGCACTTCTGTTGTTAGAGATGAAACAAAAGGACTGACATTTTGGTTCCATTGCCTAATAATTTCAGCTGCACGATTCACTATTGATTTACGTTTGTTGATTCGAACATCAGAAATTTCTTGAAGTACAATAGAACATCCACAAGGACCTACACGGTCAATAGATTCTAAAGTCGCAGCAAGGATAGCTGTTTCAACTCTTGATAAGCTAGTTGGAACAACAATAGTTCCTGTTGTTTTTCCCTCTGTGCTTGAATGTTCAACATGAATTCTGCCAATTTTACCTAATTTTTGCAATTCTCTAATGTCTAAATCTTCGCTCAATAATCCATCAGTTTGTCCGTAGAGTGCTCCAATTATATCGGGTTTCTCAACGATACCATCAACTGTAAATTTTGCTATAATCTCATATTTTGTCGTAGAAACGTCTGTTTTAGTTCCCATATTTTTTACCTCGTAATATTTAATTTTTCTTATCAAACTAATCTATATCTAAAACAGACCCAAAAGAAGTGAAACCTACTTCCCTTTAACTAATATAACATCAATAATGAATATTCCTAATATATTACCATGGTAATTCCTTTATGATTTTAGTAAAGATGATTGTAATCGTGATAGTATGTAAGTTAATCCTCTTGCGTCTATTTAGACCAAATATAGATTAATTCTATTTTTTTGTATGTTTTTCATTTAATATGAAATAATGTTTAATTTCAATGTCTGTAATTCTGATTAATTTTCAGACGTCGAGTTAACATTGTTCAATCAATAATAAAAAACTTACCATTTAACACAAAGAAATTCTTTACGAAATTATTTATAGTAGAATGATAAACTAGAAATATGAACATCTGGATATACATTAGCCTAGTTTTAGTACTACTTTTTTCGGTGTTTTGTATAGCACGTTTATATTTTACTTTAAAAATAAGAAAAAAGAAAGAAGATCCAATCGTAGATAGAGTAAAAATGACGATTTACATGATAAATCAAAAAATCCCCCAATTGATGAATCAAATAACAAAAATGGATCAAGAGATAACAAGGCTTTTGGCTCAAAAGGAAAATATAGTCATTTCTGATAATAAAAAAAGTGAAGAAGTAATATCTCAAGAAATCAATGAGAAACAAAAGGATATTAATGAAAAGATAAACCTGATAAAGGACTTAAAACAATATAAGGACTATTTAGAAAAAGAAATAAAAAACATTAAAAAGTTGAATCATGACGAAATAGAAAAATTACTTGATTTGGCTAAAGATAAACTCTCACA
This sequence comes from uncultured archaeon, assembly GCA_964514425.1. GTDB lineage: Archaea > Asgardarchaeota > Heimdallarchaeia > Heimdallarchaeales > Heimdallarchaeaceae > CAZEQQ01. The sequence goes on along the minus strand of CAZEQQ010000002.1, from coordinate 17,299 downwards.
TAGGGCTTTATGAACATATTCAAACTATTATTCTCTTTACAAATACTTTTTTCCATTTTAAAATTAATTTTTTTGACTTCTAATTTCAAAACTTACAATGCCTTACACCACTCATATAAGTTAAAAAAGTATATGTTATAGAAATTCTTTTAATAATAGAATAAAAATTCGACATATAACCACAATACAAACAAATAAAAGATTAACAAAAAAAACTACTGTGGTGAGAAAACAATGCCGATAACAAATGTTGAACATAGAGCAATAGCCCGATCCCATATAATGGAAAAGAAAGTATGTAGAAAATGTTACGCGACAAATCCCGTCAGAGCAAAAAAATGCCGTAAATGTCGTTCAACAGAATTAAGAATGAAGAGAAGTGATAAGAAGTAAAACTTCTTTCCGCTTCACTACCTGTTCACCTTTGGCATTAGGGTGTTCAGTACCAGTTTACTGGTATCCTCACATAGAAATGTGAGTCGTCATAAAATTTAAAATCCTCTTGAAGAGAAATCATTCGAGCGAGAGGTTAGATGATTTGACTCTTTGTATCGCAGAAAAAGAGTGTTCCTATGACTACCGAGCAGAAAAATGAGATGACATTGAAAGAGAAACGCGACAGGCTATCAGAAATAAAAAGCCAGCGTAAGGAGTTAATTTCTCAACTTCGTGATTTGAACAATAAGCGGAATGACGTACGAAAAGTACGAGACGATCTGAACTTAAAAGCTAAAGAACTTTTTCAAGCTGTTAAAGAAAACAGAATAAAAAGAGATCAGATAAATGAAGAAGTTTCTTTGAAAAAACAAATGCGTGACATTCTGCGTGAAGATGCTGATAAAATTGGCAAACGATTACTAGAATTAAGTTCCAAAATGAAAGGAGAACACAGTAATCCTGGTAAATATAGGCATGTTGGTGAAAGAATAAAAAGTTTAGAACGCAATTTAGAAACAACTGCATATTTATCTAAGGATCAAGAAAAACAAACACTAAAACAACTCGAAGAACTGAGTTCTGAATTTGAGAAATTAGAAATATTCCGTGAACTTAGAAGTGAATTTAGAGATATTCAACAAAAACTAAGGCAAATGCAAACTGAGATAAAGACTTATCATACAAGTTTGGTTACATTAGCTCAAGAATCACAAATACATCAAGAAAAGATGATTGAAGCAACAAAAGAAGCAAAGAAAGTAAAAGAAGAAGCTGATGCATCTCATGCTGAAGTAATCGCTTTAAGTTCAAAATTGAAAGATATTCGCACCTCACTTGATTCAATAACTCAAGAAGTGAAAAATCTATCATCTGAATTTGTTTCTGAAAGCAGTGCTGCAAAGAAAGCAAAACGCGCGGAAGTTAAGAAAATAAGAGACCAAAAATTAGATGAAAAAGCTGAAGAAATATTAACACGTTATAAAGACGGAAATACCTTAACATTGGATGAATTTAAAGTGTTAATGGAACGAGGTCTTATTTAACTCCCCATTTTTCCTAATATCCCAAAGTTTTCATCTCTTATAATAGAAGTTACTGCAAGTATTTCTTACAATAGGTGATTTTTCAAATTATTTATATCTCCTTAAAATGCTATAACCTTTTTTACTTCGTTTTTTTACGTGTAAGGATAAATAAAAAAATATCTTCTTTTAGGATCTGCCTTCTACACAAAGTCAATATATACTGATGATCCTAAAATAGAAGAAACGATTTCAATAACTAAAGATTCTGGAACAGGAAGAGAATTTTTATGTTTTTTATCAATTTCTACCTTATACTCCTTATCCCCGAATGGAGGTAAAAATAGTGTTGTTAAGTTTATTATAGGAATTGGTTCAATAATTTTCTCTACAAGTGTTTTAGCATTTTTTGTGTATTCCAAAAAACGTACTTTTTTATGTGCTTTATTAGTAATTTCTTCTATAATTTCAGGTTTGGATAAAAGTAGAATATCTTCTTTTTTAACAATTATAATTGCAACATTTTCCAAATCAATAGAGTTATAGAACACAAGAGAGGATAAATCTTTGTATTTCTTTTCCAAATTAACAAAAAGTGATGATAGTTCTACGTCTAAATCTGTTATTTTCTCTTCTTGAAGTAATTGTTTGCATTTTCTACATAGACTACCTGTACGGGCGTCAATAGAACAAATAGGAAGTCTCAAGTGAAACACCGTCCATTATTTTTCTAAGTGTAATTTTGTATTTCGCTTAAAACTTTTGAGTAAGATGTGTGTATGTACATCATATTAACCAATACAAAATGTTGAAAATAAGATGTAATGAAGTAAAAAGATACTTGAAACCCATCATTAAACTTTAGTTAAGTAATCTAACCAATGCAAAAATTGTGAAATGGTTGACAGAATACGGACAATATTATGTTAATTCTCAATTAAGTTTAAACGATAAAGTTTACCGTCACAGTTGTCTTCATAATATCGTCGTAAAGTTCTAACAAACTGAAAACCTAACTTTTCATAAAGCAAGATTGCTGAAGAGTTATCGGTTCTAACTTCTAACATTATTACTTCAAATTCTAATCGTTTCGCTTCTACAATGAAATACTCCATAAGCATTCGTCCGTATCTTTTACCCCGATAATCTTCAAGAACAGATATAGAAAGAATATGCAGCTCTTTCTCTTCTTCTGTCCTCCCTCCTAAAAGAAATCCGAAAATCTTTGCATCCTCTTCTATAACAAAACAAAGATCAGGAGATGCAAAAAACAGTGCCATAATAAGAGATTCGCTGAAAGGATATGGGAAGCACTTCCGTTCAATATTGTAAACAGCTTCAATGTCTCCTCTTTTCATCTTTCGTATTGTTATAGACATAGTTAAATATCCTCTTTTATAGAATAATTTGAAACTTTGAAAAATTTTCCTAAGGTTAAGTAGACAAACTCATCGATACTAGAATAAAAGTAGAACATTAGTTAAAAGATAACAAACACAAACGAAGGAAGAAAGTAAATGGGAAAAAAAAGAGCAACAGACTACGAACGGTTATTAGCAAATAAATTATGGGATAATGGTTTTGCTGTTATTCGTGCACCTTCATCTTCAGGAACAGCAAAAATGCCTCGACCAGATATTTTTGCAGGAAGTGCAAAGTATAACCTTTTACTCGCTATGGAAGTAAAAACAGCACGTCAAGAAACATTCTATGTTAAAAAGACACAACTAGAATCTTTACTAGAATTTTCTTCACGAATGGGTGCAACACCATATTTATGTGTAAAATTTGTTGGTAAAAGAATGGACTTTAAATTTTTGAAAATTCCTGAAGAATTAGATGAAAGCACTGGTGAGAGTTATATCGTTAACTATGAGAAAATTTTCGATAAAGGAATGACTTTCAACGATTTAATGGCCTTTGTAAAAAAGGAGGAATAAAAAAGTAATATTCCTTCCCCAAATAGAGGAGAATAATCATGAAGATTTTAGAAAAAAACTATAGACATGGAATTATAGAATTTATTCCAGATTGTATAGATGATTTGTATGCAATTTACCGTATTTTAAAAGTGGGTGACTATGTAAGAACAGTCACTACACGCAGAATAAAAAAAGGAGATGAAGATGGAAGAGCTGATTCTGGAGAGCGTGTGAAAATGACGCTAGAAGTAGAAGTAGAAGAATTTGCTTTCCATGGTTTTGGTGATAATCTCAGAATAAAAGGAAAAATAATAGCCGGTCCAGAAGAATTAATCTCTCTAGGCTCTTATCATTCTGTATCTTTAACCTTGTTAGAAAAGGTAAGATTAACAAAGAAACAATGGACACCAATGGAGAAACAGATAATTGAAGATATTGAAGAATCTTCAATGTTATCACAAATATTGATAATCACAATGGACGAAGAATCTGCTTGTGTAACTTTCGTTACTCAATTTTCTGTAAACATTTTAACAGAATACAATTCTTCAATGACAAGAAAGTTTAGTGATTTAAAACAACACTCGACAGAAAAAGGAAACTATTACAAAGATTTGTATCAAGTAATAACAGATACTCTTACCCAATACCAAACAGAAACAGTAATTCTTGCTGGTCCAGGATTTGCACCTGAAGAATTTTTAGATTTTGTTAAAAAAAGAGATAAAACCCTTTCAGATAAAATTCAATTTGTTCATGCCAATTCTGGTGGAAGAGTAGGATTACATGAAGTATTATCAAAAAAAATACCAGAGAAAATAGCTACAGAGCAGAGAGTTGTTTATGAAACAAGATTGTTAGATGAAATGTTTAAAAGAATTGGACAAGAAACTAATGATTTCACTTATGGTTTAGCGAATATTAAAAAAGCATTGGAAATAGGTGCAATTGATACTTTAATGATAAGTGATGACTTGTTAAGAATAGATGATATAGAGCGCCGTGAATTAATAGATGAGTTGGTCGAAAAGAATTCAGAAATGAAAGGAAAAACAGTTATATTTTCGATGCAACATGATACAGGAAAACAATTATCAACGTTAGGCGGTGTTGCTGCATTGCTTCGGTTTCCAATGCCAGATTACTAAAAACAATATCAAACAAATAGATATCATATCGGTCGCATGCTTTTGGGTTGATTTTTTAAACAAACTTCCTCTATTTAGTAACATAAATAAAGAAGAATGCTACTAACTATTTGTGTATCAAGAATATATTAACCAGAATAGTGATGAAATTAGAATAAAACTTCAAAGAATAATGGATGAAGTGCCAACCTTCACTATTGAAAATAACACATTCCGAATAAATTTTGAATCTACTAGGAAAATACAAAATTTGATGTCTCAGATGCTGATTCCTGGACTTAGTATTGCAGTGGTCAATTCTTCAACTTGTGAATGGGCATTTAGTTGCGGTTTTTTGAATAATCATGATAAGAAACCAGTATTGTTAACAAGTAAATTCGAATCAGGTTCAACCACTAAACTAATCACAGCAATATTAGCTATGAAATGTGTAGAAGAAAAGCTTATTGATTTAAATGAACCAATTTACACGAAATTAAAAACATGGTCGTATGAAAAGGATGAACGATTTAAGTTAATAACTTTAAAACATCTTTTGATACATACAGCAGGAATTAACCGTCCAGATTCTATGTTTTCTTATGAAAATGATAAAACAGTAACATTGAACGAGGTTTTAAATGGTAGTAAACCTGCAATAAATGATCCATTAGTGATTGAATTTGATCCCGGTAGTTCTCATAAGTATTCAAATTTAGGTTACTTACTAATTCAAAAAGTAATTGAAGATATCTCGAATGAATCATTTTCCTCTTTAGCAAAAAGATTAATATTTGATGTTTTAGGAATGAAAGATAGTTTTTTTACATATCCAATAACCTTAAATCTAGCTGAAGTGAGTTCTCCTCACGATAAAGATGGAAATGTTGGCAAACACAGCCTTCATCCCGTAGCTTTTGCTTGTGGAGGCTTAATAACTACTGCTTTCGACTTAGCACAATTAATGATAGAAATATCATCGACATTCCAGAATAAATCAGGAAAAATATTGTGCTATAACTCTATCAAAGAAATAATTGCTTCACATTCTCCTTTGGAAAAAGAGAAATATTTTGGCTTCACTGGTCAAGGATTAGGATGCCTCATAAAAAATGTAGATGGAGATATCGTTCTATGTCAACCTGGAACTAATATTCAAGGTATGACCTGCATGTTTATTATGAATGTTAATAAAGGTCAAGGAGTAATATCTATGAGTAATAGCATAAACGGAGAAATATTAAATCTGCTTCTCCTTTCTAAAATTCAAGAACAATACAAGTGGGATCTATTTAACTTATAATTCAATAATAGGATTAATATATGTGATAAATCCTTCTTCATAGGGATATTGGTGAATAATCTCTATTCCTAGAAGCATTTCTTCAAAAATCTCATTAAGTTCTTCTCCAATATCTTCTACAATTGTCCAATGAGTAAGTATTGTCGTACCATTCGCTGCTATTTCAACAATAGTTTTTGGGAGTTCCAATTCTTTTTTCATGAATTCAAGTATTTCGTGTGTATTCTCTTTTTCTTTTACTCTTATTCTACCTCTTACAATCAAACCTTCTTCAGTTATTTCGTCATATCCTCTTGCAAAATTTTGTGCTCTTCGAATAAATCTATTCTTTAACTGAATTTTATCTTTGAATGAAGAACTACAAAAATGAAGTGTAATATTTTTCTCTTTATTTTGTTTTATGATTTTATGAGCACATTCTCTACTCCCTTCTACAGCAGAACTGAATTCATTCTTTGGGTTAAATCCCATCTTTTGTAGAACTGAAAAATTCGTTTCTGTAAATTCAAATTCGTTCAAGTTAACAAACTTTAACCCTGTTTCTTCAGCGAAGATGATGATATCATTAAGTTTCCTGTCTTGATTAGGGATAACAGGAATCTCTATACCTACGTCCCAATCAAGTTTAGAAGCTTGTGTTATACTGTTCTTCATTTCATTTAGTAGGTTTAAAGTAGTAGGATGAAATCTGATTTCGTCTAATCCTGATGAATGAAGTGTCTTTAGCTCTTGATAAGTTAATGCCTTACCAGTATAAAGGTGAATATGAAAGTTTTCACTAAAAATAGATTTAAGCTCTGATATAATAGTAGTTACCTGTTTTAGTTTAAGTAAGGGTTCTCCTCCTGTAATACCCGCACCAAGGGCATCAATCATATTAGCTTCTTTTACTAGCTCTTCTATAGTACTAAAAGGTTGTTCGTCAACAAATTGAATATCTCTTCTACGTTCTTTTGAGATAGGACAATAATAGCAACTAGAAAGACATTCACCTGTTATGAAGATGACAACTTTTGCTCCAATTGCACAAAGTTCGCATCCTTTTGGTGGCTTTCCAGTAATGAGATCGTCGTACCATAAAGATGTTTTACCCATTGATAAAAAATTCTTCTACTCCATAAAAAGAATCGGATTGATGGTTTTTAGAGAGAGTAATGAGAAGAAATTGGATGAAACAATTCTTTTATAGGTGACTCTTTCTTTTGTATAATGAAAGCCAATGGCACTATCTGAGATAACAATACTATTTATAATTATCCTAACGTTTACACTTCTTGCTATAGTAGGACATTTTCTCAATTTGGAGAAATATGGTTTCTTTTTCTTTTTCTTTGGATTTATATGGAAAACAGAGATCTTTAACAAAGTCTTAAAAATAATGAGCGATAAAGGGAAAAAATTATGGGAAATTATATATAGGATAGGTTTAGTTCCTGCAATTATCGCAAGTGTAATTTTATTCGGATATTTTATTGTTAATCCCTTTTTGATTCTAACAGGTTCAAAAGCAGGAGTAGGATTACAACTAATAATTCCTGGTGTAACTGTAGGATTTGAAACACTTCTTCTATTTATTATTCCAATAATGTTGGTTTTAATACCACATGAAATAGGTCATGCAGTAATGGCACATAAAGAAGGTGTAGGTGTAAAATCATCAGGAATATTTGTTTTTTTGTTATTATTTGGTGGTTTTGTAGAATTGATAAAAGAACAAATGGATCAAGTTAAACCTATTAAGAGAATAAAAATATTGTTGAATGGTGTGTCAATAAATGCAGTTGTTTCTATTTTAGCACTAATTCTACTTCTCCTTTTACCTTTTCTAACGTTAATTGCTTTTCATCCTCCTAATGGCGTTCTTATAATTAGTGTATATGAGGATATGCCCGCGGAAGAAGCAGGTATTGAAAAAGGGGATGTGATAAAATTTGTGGGCATTCTAGATGAAAATGATACTGTAATTGAACTTAAAGAAATAGCGAACACCACCTATTTTAACCAGTTAATGGCATCAATTTCTGGTGAACCTAAATTACTGATAGGTTTTCTTGAACAGAAAAATATTACAATAACTCCAACTAATGTGAATCCAACAACAAATAAAACAGAAGAGAGGTTGTTCTTAGGGATATCAATATATGACTACTATCCCGCTAAAAATGGAAAAATGTCTCCATTTATCCCTTATTATCTAACTGTTGAACTATTATATACTGCAAATATAGGGATGATGGCAGTGTTTATCAATATGTTACCAATGAAAATAACAGATGGAGACCGAGTTCTTCAAGAATTATTAGATATGAAGAAAGTCTCTGAGAAGAAAAAGAAGAACATATTGAAGGTTTTAAGAATAGTTTGTGTTGGTATATTATTCCTCAATATAGGGTTATCCATGATAATGTTTCGTTTTTAAGTTAAAAGTGGTATAAATGAAATGCGCGATATGTGGAAAAGAAGCAATATATGTAAGACCTTATGATAATCTTACATTATGCCTGCCACATTTTAATAATCAAATGGAAAAAAGAGTGAGAACAACAATAACAAAATACAAACTACTAGGTAGAGAAGACAAGATAGCTGTTGGTTTGTCAGGGGGGAAAGATAGTGTAGCATTGTTACACCTTTTAAGTAAAATAGAACAAGATTATCCCGATACTGAGATTGTTGCAATTACAATAGATGAAGGCATAGAAAATTATAGGGAAGAAGGATTATCTTTAGCAAAAAAGCATGCTCAAAAACTTAATTTAGAGCATCACATTTTCTCTTTCGAAGATGATTTTGGTTATTCTTTAGATGAAATTATTGATGTCTTGGGAGAAAGAGGAAAAGAACGTGCTTATGGCGCTTGTTCCTACTGTGGAATCTTAAGGCGAAAATTGCTAAATTATGGAGCAAAAAAGATAGGTGCAACAGTTTTAGCTACAGGACATAATCTTGAGGATGAAGCTGAAACAGTTTTATTAAACATTTTAAGGGGAGATATCATTAGATTAGCGCGAATTGATCCTGTGCCAAAAAAAATGAATGATTCATTAATACCCAGAATAAAACCTTTCCGTCTTACTCCACAAGCTGAAATCGTTTTATATTGCTATATAAATGATTTAGAATATCAAGAGATACCCTGTCCCTATGCTGTAGAAGCCTATAGGGGAAATATTAGAGACTTTGTTGTTAACACACAGAATGAGCAACCTATGTTATCGTATAACATTGTTGGTAGTCATGACAAACTTTTAGCATTGCTTAAAGATGTAAAGATGGAAAAATCAATGAAAGAGTGTGCGTGTGGAGATGTAACCGCAGGAACACAATGCAAAGCTTGTTGGCTAAAAAATAAAGTAGAAAAAATAAAATCAATAAAAAATGAAACTAATGAGAATAGAGTTTAGAATACTTGTTTTTAATATGTTCGATAAAACTATCGGAAGAAATACTTGATTTTGTAATTTTTTGTAAAAGATCTAATGAATCATAAGTTGCGCCAAGTGAGTGAATAGAGGTAGATAACCACTCTTTAATAGGAGAAAAATCTCCTAAACGCAAAGATTCTCTCCAATTAGAGCTATCAGATGAAAGTTGTTTACACAATTGTGTTGCAATCAAATCACCCATTGCATATCCATGAAAATATCCCCAATATTGTGAATACCAATGTAAATCTTGCATTACTCCAACTGTGTTGCTAGAAACTTCTATTCCAAGATATTCCAAGTATTTTTGGTTCCAGATTTCAGGGAGGTCTTTAATCTCGATTTTACCCAAAAAGAGGTCACGTTCAATTTCGAATCTTATGATTATATGAAGAATATAGGTTACCTCATCAGCTTCAATCCTAATGCAACTTGGTTTAATGGTGTTGATCGCTTGATAAAAGTCTTCTAAAGGAATATCATGAAATATTCCTTCTGTTAAATCCTGAAATCTAGGGTAATATGCTTCCCAAAATTCTTCTGAGCCAACAACCATGTTTTCAATAAAACGAGACTGTGACTCTGCAAAACTAGGAGAAATTAAGTGGCGTATAGGTTGTTCTCTAAATTCAGGATTAGTTTGGAGAGAATGTAAAGCATGACCAATTTCATGAGATGTTGACCTAAAAGCTTTCATGACCTTGTTTTCTTGGTATTTTGTTGTTACACGGACGTCTTGTGGTCCACAACCTATAGTTAAAGGATGTTCAACTTCGTCAATTCTTCCTACTCCTGAGCTCCTACCGTAATCGTAGTGAAGAAAATCAGCTAAATCATGAACCAATTTAATTTGGGTACCTTTATTGATTGGACGCGATAAAAATGAAAAATCTTTTTGATTAGATTGATGTTTACGAATAAAGGGAATGAGAAATGCCTTAACTTCATTAAACAATGATGTGAGTAACTTAACAGAAAAGCCTCTATCTCGCATATCGATCATCGCGTCAAAAGAATCAGCTATATTTTTCTTTTCTGCTAATAACTCTCCTGCTTGTTTATTCAAAGAAAATAGTTTTTCAAGTTCAGGTTGCACAAGATGAAAATCATTTAGTTGTTTAGCTTTTTTCCATATCTCTAATGTCCTGTTAGACTGCATAGACATTTTTCCCACTAATTCTGAAGGAAAAACCGTTCTTGTTTCAACTTGCCTTCTCATCAATTCTACATTCCTCTGTTGGATTGGTATAAGTGAAGAATCTTTTTGACATTCAACAATCAGTTGCATTAACTCCGGAGAGGTATAAGATTTGTGCACTTTTTGACTTATATGCTGAAACTGCTTTGTTCTAAATTCTAACGCTTGTGGAGGCATATATGTATTCATATCCCAATACAAAAGACTCTGAAGTGAATTTAACAACTCAATCTCTTGATATTTTTGAAGTAGTGATATATAGGCTGTCATAATAATTACAGATAAAATAATTGCTAACCTAATTAAATATTTGGAAATACAAAAATTAATAAGAAAGTAAAAAATGTTAAAATGAGATTATAAAAAACTAACCAAAAAGTTTTGTATAACGAAAACATTTAGTATATAGGTGATATAAATTCAAGTAGATAAAGGTAAACTTAATGCAATGAAAATAGCAATAAGGAATATTATCTTTAACAAATCTCAAATGGAAACTATTGACGAATGGAGAGGGTGTATGCTACCTGCATTACTTGAATTAGATAAAGATACAGTACACACTATATTAATACATGAGATACGAGAATGGGAAAAAATGGCAATGAAAAGGATAAATGATTTGAAGTTTTTAAATCCCAACGACAGAATGAAAGCTTTTGATCAAGTAGTAGGATTATTCATTGCAAGATTGAATAATGCTATAGTAAATCCTGTATCTAATGACGAAGCGAAAACATTAAGGATTATGATGTTAGAAAATTATAAGGGATTTTTAGAAAGTCAAGGATATGCAGTTAGTTATAAAATATCTTAAAAATAGTCTTAAAGCATAATTAAGTAGATTATGATTATTACTAAAAACAATTTAATTTTGGTGGGCGAAGAGAGAATTGAACTCTCGACCTGTGCCATGTGAGGGCACTGTCATAGCCACTAGACCACTCGCCCAAGAGAATAAGTCTTCTATTTGCTTAATTAAGAGTTGCTTTTTAATTTTCTGATAAAAGTTTCAATCTGTAAAAACTTTAAATTTATATAAATCCCTCCCATTCTTAAATTATGAGCGATACTTCCATATTATTTGATGATGGAGGTGTAATAAGTAATAATCTCGTAAAGAGTGAACAATGGAAGAAACTACTTGGTCAATATTTAGTCCCCAAATATGGCGGAAATCCTCAATCTTGGGCAGAAGCTAATGAGAAATTCGTTGTTGATATTGCTCAAAAACTCTCTTCTCTATCATTAGAAAATCGTTATCTTTCGTTCAAAGAATTTAAGGAAATGGAAGATGAAACTTTCATTGAAAGTATGTTCAAATACATCAACATCCCTCTACCTGAAAAAGAGGAATATCATAGTATCCGCAGAGAGATAGAAGCTTTTGTAGCTCCAAAAGTATCTTGTGCAATACCAGGAATAAAAAAAAGTATTGAAACACTTTATGACAGTGGATACAAACTCTTTATGGCTTCAGGGGATTGCTCTTGGGTCCTAAAAGATTACTTAACAACAATGGGTGTAAAAAACTATTTCATAAATTACTATGGTCCAGATATAACAAATGTAATGAAAACAAGTATAAACTATTATGAGGTAATATTTGAACACGCAAAAATTCAAGCTAAGCAAGCTATCGTTATTGATGATACTCCTATTCATTTGCAATATGCAAGTCAATTAGGTGCAAAAACTATCCAATCATTAGCGGTAACAAAAAAGCCTATTTCATGTAAATACTATTACTCTGATCCCTTAACTCTTCCTAGCATTATAGAAAAAATTGTTACAGAAATGGCGCAGAACTAAAATGTTTTTGCAATATTAAGCTCAAAGGCTAACTCTGTGCTTCATATTTGGGAATACCCCACATCGGACAGTTGAGCTGACCTAAGAGCTTAATATTGCCCACCAGGGTTGACTCACACCTCATAGCAAAGAGTGATACACTCACACTCGGAGAAGAGCCCGTTGTACTGTGGGCTATAGCCTTTTATTTGCTCTTTCTGTCATTGTTAGCATCACGCTCACTTAGAAAGTCCTCGATAAAGGCAAAGTGACAATAATAAAGGATTATATAACTTTATATTTTAAGAAGAAAAGATAAAAAAAAGAAATTCTCATTTTAATGCTTGTAGCTGTTTCATTTCAGCTATTATATCAGAATGTTTTTCGAAATATGCTCTTGGTTGAGACAAGATATGAATTAAACCTCTACTGATGGTAGATTTAACATCCAAAGGATGGATTGTACCAGCTAAATATTCTCGCTCAAAGTTAGCAAAACTACTGAAAACTATATCTCCACCAAATTTTGTGGAACGTTCAATTTTGACAGTCTCGAATTCTTCAAATAAGATATAGCGCATAATTTCAATAATAGGATTACCTGCAGAAAGCTGAGGAGGACAAACAGCTTTTTTGATTTTTCTTTTGATTTCTTCTTCAGTGTCGTGAATGAAGATACATGTATCAGGTTTGGATTTGCTCATTTTAGCATCAATCTTAGATGAAAGAAGATCTGGAACTACATCTGTGTCCATTTTCTCACCCATTCCTTGAAGACCAGTAAGAAGAGGGGTATGAACACAAACAGGTTTATTGTATCCCAGTTTAGGTGCTACATCACGAGCAAGCATATGAGCTTTACGTTGATCCATCCCTCCACAAGCTATATCTATTTCCATTTCAAAAATATCTGCAACTTGCATGGAAGGGTAAAAAATAAAAGCAGATTCAATCTCTCCTTCAGATGATCTACCCATAATGGGAAGAGTACGCATAATACGAGAAAGAGTACTAGCTTTAGCAACACGAAGAATCTTTTCCCAATATTCGACACGGGAAACTAATTCATTTCCCCAAATGAATTGAATATTAGAGTTTTTCACACCAACAGACTCAAAGGCTTTTTTGAAGTACTCTCCTGCAATTTGAATTTTATCCATAGCTGCACCAAGTTTATTGTTAATATAACTGTGCCAATCTGCCAAGAAAACAATAGTATGGAGACCAGCTGTAGCTAAACTTTTGAATTTATTACCGCAAATAACTCCTGTTCCTAAGTGGAGAAAACCACTCAACTCAAAACCTATGTATGCACGAGGAGTAGATTTAGTCTCTAAAATAGTTCTAATTTCCTCTTCTGAAATAACTTCATCGCTATTTTTTGTAATAAGTGAAATCCGTTCTTCAAGTTTCAAACAAACACTTCCAAAAATTGAATAGATGACTGAATAATTCCCTTTTATGAACTCTGAAAATCAAAAAACAAAGTGTGACTAGTTTTAATTTCTTTGTAGATATTCCAAGGGCATCATCTAAAGGCAATAAGAAACTATTATTGATAAATGTATCCTTACACTTAAAAATATGTTAATTTTCTCTTCGGATAACTCTTCGGATAAACTTCTATAAACCATTTTATATTGTTATAGTGCATCTGAATAAGAGTTTGGTTTCATTTTTTTGTGTATTAGTGTTTAAAAAACAAAAATATTTCTCCTAATTACACTAAACTTCTATTTCTTCTGTAGTTTTAATCTCTGAAAAATATAGATTGACTTTCTCTCTTAAAATCTCTTTAGTTTCATAAAGTAATTTTCTATCAAGTAAAAGGTTTGGATTTTTGAATAGAGTTATAACCTCATAATTCTGAATTTCATTCATTAACTCATTTAGACGATGGTGAACTTGTTTAGAATGTTTATCAACTAATAATGCTATCAACATATCAGAGTGTTGAGACATAACAGCTAGATGATCTTTACTAAATTCTATACTTCTTAATTTACCTTCGATAAAAATACTCTCTGCAAAAGTATTAATGGCATGGAATAATGAGCCTATTAGTTCTTTTGGTGTTCCTTCTCTCACTCTTAAGTCTCCTTGGTGATAGATGAGTATTCCTGATTGTGTAGTAAAAAGAATTGCTTTAATATTTACAGGTTTTAGGATGATATTAGGTATAGTTAAAACTATTAAAAATGCTAACAAAAGCAAAGTAATAGACATAATAATAGCGCCAATTATGCCCAAAATAGGCACTACTTTTATTCCTATTAGTGCTCCAATAAAATTGAAAGTGTATATGATACTCCATAATATGCCTGCACAAACGATCCGTTTACTAGGAGGGGCAATATCTGAAAATTCCAGAATAGCAAAAACTAAAATTGAATAATAACTTGCTATTTCGAAAATTAAACTTATGGTTGATGAAGGGAAATAAATAGCCAAAACCATAGAAAGTATAGAGAAAAGACATGCAAATAAAAAAATTGCATATCTACCTATTTTGTCCGAAATAAAAGCAATACCTAATAAAATAAATGAAGCACAAATAAAGCTATAAGCCCTAAATAGTTCCGTTGAAGTTACAAGAAGAAATGAAAGTTGTAGCGAGTGAGCAATACCATTTCCTAAAAAGAATAATGAAATAGCAACTATTAAGAATAAAATGTTGTTATCCTTTAAACTAGTAATTTTTATTGGTAACTTTTTTGTGATACTAACGATAGTATCAGGCTCTCTAAAGTGATATTTTTTGGAAATAATGAGAAATGAAGCAAATAATATGACCGCGTAGACTGTAGAAAGTACAAAAAATATGGTGAAATTTTGAAAAGGAAGATGATAAATTATCAATATAAGAAGACCAGATAATAAAAGAGAAATAAAAGATGAAACACCAATAAATTTGCCCCTATCATCGGGAAAAACACCTTTGGCAATAATTATGGAAGCTAAAGCATATAGTGAATAACTAACAAAACTAAATAAAGGAAGGTAAAGGAAATTCCATAGTATTACTCCAATGTTAAGTGGTAAAAAAAGAAGGATAACTGAAAGGATGAGAAGAAAGAGAGATGTGAAAGCCAAAAGAATAATAATTGCTTTTTTATTAAACTGTTTTGAAAAATCAAAAAGAGTAAGAATAATCCAAATAACTCCAAAAAATAGAGCTGAAATCAACATTATCAAAAAAAAACTTTCCAAGGATGTGCTCTCTAGAAACGTAGATGTTGCATGTTTTAGTAAAATTGTCCCTCCTACATAAGAATCAAAGAAAAATACAAGAAAACTGACAAGGAAAATAAAGAAGAATGTTCTACTAAACAGTGTGTAATGTGATTCTTTATCGCTCATATTATACTATATGCACTAATAATAGATAAAACTTTTGTGAGTTGGATATAGAAATGAACCCTAGATGTTTTTAATTTATTAACTTGTCACAAAATATTTTTATGCAACTGATATAATCCTAATATTTGTGAGCAATGAAGAACACAACATTAAAAAAAGTTTAAAACAACTTGAAGAGAAAGTTGAGCTTCTTGATCAAAAAATAATGTTCCTATTTTCAAAAGTAACAGCATTAACGGAAAGCATAGAAGCAAAACAACCACCATTGAGCACTAAACCAACTACTATAGCTGAAAAAACAGTTAGAGAACAACCAAAAATCGTTCCTAAAAGTACTACAACTGAAACCTCTGGTACCGAGTATAAACCATACAAACGTTTGGATGTTGATATTGGTTATGTAAAACCTGAAGAATCACCTCCTTCCACAAAAAGTGAACGAGATGAACCTCAAAAACCGCTAAAAACCCCTCTTTCTAAACTAAAGGAGGTTGGTCCTCCTATAAGTTCTCGTGTAAAAGAAGAACTATTCCCTTATTTCTTGCTATTAGGCTTTTATTTACTATTGTCTGTAACCTTGTATGTTGGTACAATATTCTTAATTAATTGGTTAACTCAAATAGGACAAGTAACTCAACTTAATGTATTCCTATACTTGATGATTAGCTCATTGATTTTTATTACAGGAAGCATATTTAGTAAAAGGTTTTTAGTTAAACGGTCTATGAACAAATTCCTAATGTTCCCATGGAGCTTTTTGGGCGTAGGAATAGCAGGTGTCTTTATTTCTTATGTTGTTTCTACTACTGTAATTGTGGAAAGTCCTAAACCGTTGTTATTGTGGTTTTTGGCAATTGGTGGAGCAGTAACTTGTTTAGTCATCTCAATCAAATTTAAGAATGAATTTTTAATAGGTGAAGCCTATCTTTGTCTTAACCTTATAGCTTTGATACCTGTTATTGTAAACCCAACTGATTTTGGTCAATATGTCGGTTATATCTTTTTTGCTTTCTTTTTTGTTGCAATTGTCTTAGCTTACTCCCTTGCTAAATTGAAGATATCAGCATCTCCCTCAATTGTAGCACTAATATCATTTCCTGTATTTTGCTTTATTCCAGCTTTTTACAAAGTAATGGCGTTTAACACGTTGTTAGTGGTAATACCTTCATGCTTAGTAGCTGTGTTGTTGATTGAAAATGCTTATGATTATTACCATATATACGCAAACAATATAATGAGGACAATCATAACTATAATAGACTTTATTCTTCCTCTATCCTGTTTCTTCTTTTTAATATTTTTGAGAGACGAAGTGGGTCTATATTCATGGGAAATATTAATCTCTGCTTTGTTATTGCTAATTACGTATACTTTCGCCTACTCCAATATTCTAACTAAAAGATTTGAAGAATACAATATTACTAACCCTTTCCTAGTTAATCTCCTCTTTTTGGTGTTTCTAAACGCAGTTACATTTCTAACTCTTTTAACAGAGATTAATAGAGTATCTGAAACGCAAATTCTTTTTTCTAGTTTCTATGTTCTACTAGCTGTAATATTCTCAATGATTCCTATAATATTAAAACGAGATACAACAGATATCTCAAGCAGTTCTATACTTAATTTCATTTTACCTTTAGCTTCTTACTTCCTCCTTATTTTTAAGAGAGTAGAATTACAACTCTTATCGTGGCCGATATTTCTTGTTTCTTC
>CAZEQQ010000001.1:0-27178 GCA_964514425.1 uncultured archaeon | reverse complement strand
GAACCTGTAACAGAAACTGAAAAGGAACCTGTAACAGAAACTGAAAAGGAAACGATTATAGCCCCTCAAATGGAGAAAGAAGAAACATTAACCCCACTTAAACTATTTTACTTTAATAAACTTGAAAGGCTACAACTTTCGATGATTTTATTAGTTGTGCTAGGCTTCATATTATTTTTAGTTCTTCAAACTAAAATAGCATTTTTTGATGTCATCCGGCCTCAATTACTTGCAATTAATGTTTTATTTGGGTTAGGGATAGCGGTTGAGATTGGACATTTCACCTTTCTTCACTTAAAACGAGTACAAAAAAATTCAAAGGAAAATTAAACTATACTATTTTTGCTTCTATTCTATCCTATTTTCTCCTTTTTCCAAATATCTCTTCTTTTTGTTTTGTCGTTAACATAACCGGAATACTTTCTTTGATTTCAAAATAGTGTTCATCTGGATTTTTTACGCAAGTTATAGTCCCTTCTATTATCTCAATTTGGAAACATTTTTTACAATCTTCTATAGTTACTGTATCCGCAATGACTTTTTTTTCTTTTGCTTTCTCCTCTTCATTTTCATCATTTATAACTAAAAAGAAGTTTTTAAAATTACAATAATATCTGCAAACCACACCTGTGCTTTCATTAGCCTTGGGAATAAGATTTTCTTTTTCTTCACAAGTTTCTTTTTCAATTTTCAATTTAACTGGCCATGATTTATCAATAGGACATGCTAAAAGATCCATAAGTCTGTGTTTCATTGTGTTTCCTCACTTTTATTGATTTGCATAATCTCTGAAATCATTTTATGATCGAGTTTTTCATATCTTTCTACTGATCCTATATCTTCCCAATACAAATTGTTTTCTTCATATCCCATCATTTCATGTAAGCTAACAAACCTCGGGAAAATATCTTTGGATAAGTCTATACTTTTAGTTGAATCAAATTCTGTTAAATACTCAAATACTTTAGGCTCTAAAATACTTATTCCTGTATTAACTATTAAAGGAATGATGGGTTTCTCTTTGAATTCAGTAACCTCATTTTTTTCATTGACTTCTGCAATTCCTACTCTGATTTGCATCCCTTTGGATAATAACACAGTAGCAAGTTTCCCATGTTTTCTGTGATAGTTGAGCATTTCACTGAAGTTTACATTAGTTATTATATCTGAATAAAAAATAATCATTCTTCTGTTTTTTATTATATTTTCAGCATTAAGCAATGCAGTTCCTGTTCCTATTGGTCCGGGTTTATCTACAACATACTCAATATTAACACCAAGCTGACTACCGTCGCCAAAATATCCTTGTATTTGTTCCTTTTTATAGTTTACAAGGAGAATAAGATCCTTGATTCCATGATTCTTAAAATGTTTAATAATATACTCTAATATCGGTTTTTGATCATTTCCAAGAGGCATCATAACCTTCTGGAAAATGTAGGAATAGGGCCTCATTCTAGTTCCTTCTCCACCACAAAATAATACTCCGACAGTGTCTTCCATTATAATCATTTCTAATTTACAATCTGGTTTTAAAATTATTGTGGTCTATTGTATATGATAAGTTTTTGGAGAAGTTTTATTAACTATTAAAAGAAATTTAAATAGATAATTATGGCAAAGATTTCCAAAATTGATTCAATTGTAGAGAAATTAAGAACTAATCTTGATTCTTCTTATTGGGCTGGAAAAGGAGATAGAAAAAGTTTCAAAGAAGTTGTGGATCGTCTACAGAACAACAGTGTTTTATCTAAAGAAGAAGTGGTTTATTTAAAGAAAAACGAACGCAAAATCCTCATTAAGTCCCACCTCATTCATCTTTTAGCAGAAATTGAATCACCCGAAATAATGGAAAATACTCTAAGAAATCTGAGTTCTGCACTTGTTGCCAAATATCCTTTACCTGGGGCCATTACAAAAGAAGAAAAAGAAAGTAAGATTGCCGATGATATAAAAGATCATCTAAATCGAGTATTTAAAATCAAAATATCATCATTAAATGACGGTTTAACTCGAATTATTGAATTAATCAAAGCAAGTGAAAATCTTCATCAAGATTTGCACCGCATAGTCGAAAATCTAATTATGTTACGTGATCTTCTCGTAGAAAAGGGTCAAAGTCATAAAACTTTGTATGAAATTGATAAACTTGCAACACGACTGTCTCATAGTGCAAAAAGTATTAATCCTGCTAGCACACCCTCCAAAGAAAGTTTAATCACTGAAATTAACGAAATTGGGCGTTTGGGCTAAAACACTATTATCCCATTTTTCTTAAAATCGAACTATTTTTAAAGATTAGTTAAAACTCCCATACAAACTAGACTAGGTGGGTAAAAATTAGCAATATAACTTATTTGACTTCAGAATCTGTTACTGAGGGACATCCTGATAAAGTAGCTGATCAAATTTCTGATGCTATCCTTGATGCGATTTTACAAAGTGACCCTGATGCTCATGTAGCTTGTGAAACTTTTGTTACAACAGGACTAGTATTAATTGGAGGAGAGATAAGCACAACTAAACCAATAGCCATAGATTATCAGCACATTGTAAGAGAAATGATAAAAGAGATAGGCTACGATGACTCTTCCATTGGTTTCGATTATAGAGGCTGTGCTATCCTTAATGTAATTCACTCTCAATCTCCTGACATAGCACAAGGCGTAGTAAGAGATTCACTTGATACTCAAGGAGCTGGCGACCAAGGAATTATGGTTGGATATGCTTGTAACGAAACTCCCGAATATTTGCCTCTTGCTACAGTTCTTGCACATAAATTAACAAAACAACTTGCAATAGCTAGAAAGAGTAACTTATTACCATTTTTACGACCCGATGGTAAAAGTTTGGTTTCTATTGAATACACTAACGGTAAAATATCTAGAATCAACGCAATAGTTGTTGCAGCTCAGCATACAGAAGATGTGAACCATGAAGAAATTGAGAAAGGTATAATGGAACATGTCATAAAACAAGTTATTCCAATGGACTTAGTGGATGATAAAACTAAAATCTATATCAACCGTACAGGTAAGTTTGTTGTTGGAGGGCCACATGGCGACTCTGGACTAACAGGAAGAAAAATCATTGTAGACTCTCATGGTGTTGAAAACCATGGTGGAGGAGCGTTTTGCATTTCAGGAGATTCTTTAGTTAATTATGAATATGGTACCAAGCCAATTTCAGAACTCAGTAATGTAGAGGAAGGTACATTAATAAAAACTGATATCTCACCTACACCTCTAGGCAGATGGATTGATAATGGTGAAATGACCACCATAATTGTTGAAACATTAGATGGATATCGTTTAGAAGGTACAGAAAATCAAAATATACGTGTTATAGATAAGAACGGAAATTATATTTGGAGAAGATTAGATTCCCTAGAACCTGATGATTGGATAGCTATTCAGAAAAAAAATAGATTATTTGGCTCTCAACACAAAATTCAATTCGATTTTGAACATAAAGAAGGAACCTTCCGTAGCAATGAATTTAACTTTCCAGACACTCTTACAGAAGATTATAGCTATTTGATGGGATTGTTGATAGGTGATGGTAGATGTACTTCAAAGGATGGTGTCCAAGTATGTGTTTGCGATGATGAGATGAAAATTATTGTCCAAAACCTATACAGAAGACTCTTCGGTGATGAAGGTAAAATTTTTGGTCATTGGGCACATTATTGTGGTGTAGAGTTAAGAGCATATCTTTATCATATGGGATTAGATTATCAGCGCTCTTGGCAAAAGCAAATACCCAAAAGTGTATTTACCTCTCCTAAACCTGTCGTTGCAGCATTTCTCCAAGGTTTATTTGATACAGATGGTACTGTTAGAAAAACAGGTAGGAATATGAACTCTATTGAAATAAATTTAGCATCTACTTCCTTACCTCTTATAAAACAAACGCAACAATTGTTGTTGAATTTTGATATTGTAAGTGCTATTCAGAGTATTGATCCAAGAAAATATACTTATTTTATTCAAGGGAGACAGATTCATCCAAAAAGAATGCGTTATCATCTAAGAATTAAAGGTAGTTCAAGCGTAAAACTTTTCCAAAAACATATTGGCTTTAGATTACCTAGAAAGGCTATAATTTTGAATTCTGTTGATCTGTCGTTAAAACAAGACTTCAAAATTATTCCTCACCAAAGATTACGAGTAAAACGACTATGGGATAAATTGTCTTCAAAAGAACATCAAGCGGATAATGCAAATATAGGACGATGGTTAAGAAATCCAAGTTCTAAAGGGACAAAAAACTTGACTTATACAAAACTAATTGAATTCTTAGATACTTACAAAGATAAATTTGAAGGCGATTTGGATTATGAAAACTTAAAAAGTTTCTATGTATTTAATCACTATTATACACAAATAAAAAGTATCTCTAAAGGACGAACTCATGTTTATGATTTTGAGGTTCCAGGAATGCATACTTTTACCGCGAATGGTTTCATCTGTCATAACTCTGGTAAAGATGCTTCAAAAGTGGATCGTTCTGCTTCTTACTATGCTCGTTATGCAGCAAAGAATATTGTTGCTGCAGAACTGGCAGAAAAGTGTGAAATACAGGTTTCATATGCTATAGGGGAGCCTATTCCTTTGTCAATTAATATTGACTGTTTTGGTACAGAGAAAATAGAACTTGCAAAAATACACTTTTTAGTGAATAAAGTTTTTGATTTTCGTCCTGGTCATATAATCGCTGAACTTGACTTGAAACGTCCAATATTCAAAAAAACAGCTGCATATGGACATTTTGGTCGTACTGAACCTGAATTTACTTGGGAACGAACAGATAAGGTTGATGCCTTAAAAAAACTATTAAGTGAATTATAGTTTTTATCAAGCAAAAAACTTTATTTTATCCCTTTTTTTCTTTTAAATTAGAGTAGTAATGAGCATAAAGACAGAAAAAATAAGAGAAGTTGTTTTACAAGTTTTAGAGAAAGAAAAACCGACAACTGTAAGCAAATTGGTTGATTTTACAAAAGAAGAAATTGAGGTAGAGAAATCTGTTATTTATTCTGTGATAAAAGAAATGGAGGAAGTAGGAGATATAATCCTAGGTTCACCCAACTATGAGCGTTTTATTCCTTCTTCGATTAGAAAGTTTTTTTTCTCACTTAATTACTTTGCTATAGAATTTTGGGGAATAGTAACAATTACATCAGTGTTTATTTTGGTCGCCTTGTACTTCCCAGAATATGGTTTTTTACAATTTATCAGACTTGTGATGGGTTTACTTTTCACACTCTTTATTCCAGGTTGGGTCTTAATTAATCTTCTTTTTCCGCAACTTTACGAAAAAATAGACCAGTTTGAAAGATCTATGTTAGCTTTTGGTGGAAGTGTAGTTGTCACCATCCTTTTTGCGTTATTATTGAATGATATATGGGAAATCTCTGCTATCCCTATAGCTACAGTTCTAAGTTTATTTACAGTTTTTTGCCTTCTTCTATCCTCCTTCATACGTATTCTCATCTCGAAAAATATTTTAAATTCTTTTACTAAAAATGTAAAAAATGTTGTTTTGAGTAAAACTAAAAGAGCTGAAAAAAGTGAAAAAGAGTAGTTATTTTTTCCTTTTGTTTTTCCTTATAGTCTTCTTGCCTATAGCAAAAACTCAATCACAATCATCAATAGAAAGTGAAGCAGCTATAAAACAAGCTGAAACAAAACTAAAAGAAACTATCCATCTTCTGGAAATAGCCTCTAAAAAGCGTATAGATATTGTATTTTACGCAGTACAAGTTGATATTATAAGGGTGAACATTAGTACTGCAAAATTATACCATGGAAATGGCACATTTAGTCTATCTTTTACTTTGGCTTTGGATGCAATAAATACCTTAAATCAGATAAATACGGAATTAGGCAACAAAATAACCACAAAGAACACAAGCAGTATTGCTCTTTATGTCATTTTTGGTCTTCTCTCTATATTTGGCTATATCTCGTTTAGTTGGCTATTCATTAGAAAAATTTACCCTTGGTATAAGATGATACAACAAGAATCATATGGAGAATTGGAAATAAAATATAATGGTAAGAACGAATCAAAAAGGAGGGGTGAATAATGGGCATAAAAAAGGAAAAATCCCTTCAAAATAAAATAAAATCACATTTTAACAAAAATCGTGGTTTTTTAACAATTATTTCTATCGGTTTATCTGTAATGTTTATTATTGCGTTAGTTTTCGCTACCCTTTTACCTCCCTCCAATCCTGGTTTCTCAGAGTTATCTTTATTGATGTTCAATGAAGAAGCAGAACAATATGAGCCTTTGGGTTTTCCTAAGGTTCTTAATCGTGGAACCAACGAAACTGTTTACTTTATGGTAAGAAACTTCGAGCAAACAGTGAAGTATTATCAACTTCGCATAACTGTAGTTAGACAAGACGTTGAATTAAGTTCTCATCACCCTATATCAGAACAACTACACTATAAACTCTACGACGATAAAAAATTCGAGAAAATTTTACCATTTGGGCAACGCAGTGATATAGAAAATGTCGATATTTTTTCTGGTGATCACGTTTGGGGCCCTCAATTAGTTGATCTATACGCTGATAACACTCTTCATAGTCTTTTTGGGAATTCTGCAAAAATAAGCATTGTTTTTGAACTGTTTGCCTACAGCTCACGATCTGGAACCTTTCTATATACAGGATTATTTACATTCTTATTAGTTACTCACTATATCTGAGGTTTTATCATGTCTTTTAGACTCCTTCTTCTCTCCGATATTCATAGCCAAATCATAACATTGGACGCAATATTGCAGAAAATAAAAACTTTAAAACCAAAAGTTGACTGTTGCTTAATAGCTGGTGATGTAACAAATTTTGGCGGAAGTGAGGACGCAATAATAATAATGGCGAAAATTTTAGAGTTTATACCTAAAATTTATTATTGTCTTGGTAACTGCGATTCTTTGGTTAAAACTATTAACATCCAGAATTGCTTGCTTTTAAACAATTCTTTTATCCATGAATCTTTCTTTAGTATTGTGGGCATTAGTGGCCATAAACCTTTTCCTAATTTATCAATTTTTGAAAAATTAAAAAAACAAAAAAAGAGAATTCTTCTTCTTACTCATGCTCCTCCATATAACACTCTTGCAGATTTAGTTGGAGTGAATAAACATGCAGGGTCTAAGAATATAAGAAAATTAATAGATGACTACTCTGAAAACATTATTTTATCTGTTTGTGGTCATATCCACGAATCACGATGCTTACAACAATTAGGTTCTAATACCATTATTAATCCTGGTCCTGTAACAACAGGTAATTATGCTATCGTCGATATTACCTCTTCTGCCCTTTCTGGTGAGTTATGTAACCTTTATTCATAATTAGGTGAAAGAATGATACTAAAATATTTTACTACTAAAGAAGACTTTGTGAAAAGTCTTGTAGCTATTTACAAACTTATACAAGAACAATTTGTACAATGTCCTTCTTCCCATTCATTAGAACACACTATCCGTGTAGCAGAACTATCTCTCTCACTTGCTCTAGAGATTGGAGCTAATGTTGATATTGTTGTTATAGCTGCTTTATTGCACGATATTGCTAGAGAAAAGGAAAAGTTAACTGGGTCATGTCATGCAGAAGAAGGAGCAAAAATGGCAAAAGATATTTTAGAAAAAATGCACTTAACTGTTATGATCCCCGATATTTGCGACGCGATTCTTTCACATAGATTCAGTAAAAACCTTACTCCTTCAAGCATAGAAGGGAAAATTTTACGTGATGCCGATATGTTAGATGCTTTGGGAACTATTGGTTTATATCGTGTCATTCACTATGGTATTGAACATAATAAGAACTTGAATGAGATTATAGAGCATTTTTATAGTAAACTATTAAAACTAGAACACTTAATGCACTTCGAATCTTCCAAAAAAATGGCACAAGAAAGAACTTTATTTCTTAGAATTTTTGTTGAAGGTATTAATGATTCTTTAATTACGAGTGATTTTCACTCTCTTCTTAAACAACTTGAAGACCGCTAAATAGAGTCTTTCTAAACCGTCCAAAACCTAGCCTTTATATACCCTTAATGATTATTTGATATTGAAAGTAGAAGTTGTATAGGTGCTGTAATGTCTTTGGCAATGAATGATATGGTAAAAATTAATTATACTGCAATGAAGAAGGAAGATAATTCCGTTTTTGATACAACAATTGAAAGTGTAGCAAAAGCCCATGATATTTATGATGAAAAACTTCTCTATACTCCCTGTCTTATTATAATTGGTAAAAACTGGTTGCCTCCAGGTGTGGAAGAACAATTAATTGGAATGAAAGAAAATGAAAAGAAAACCTTCACTGTTGAAGCAAAAAAGGGTTTTGGATTAAAAGATAGGTCAAAAATTCGGTTAATTCAAAGACGTGAATTCCAACGATTACAAATTAAACCAAAGGAGAATATGAAAGTAGAGGTAGGAGGATCAGAAGGGAGAATATTAAAAGTTTCTAGTAGTCGTGTGAAGGTAGACTTTAATCACGATTTAGCTGGTCATGATTTGGTATATGAAGTCGAAATAATCCAATGCATAACCGATATCAAAGCGCAATTTATAGCTTTACTTGAAAAGCGTCTCCCTGGTCTTGATTTTTCCACAACAAAGATAGAATTAGATAAAAAGAAAATAATCGTAGAATTACCTAAAGAATCCCGTTTTATGGAATATATCCAATTTATCAAAAACGGTGTAACAAGAGATATTGCGCCTTTTGCAAAAAACTATGAAGTAGTTGAATTTATTGAAAAATATACTATTGAACAAGGCTAAAGTTATTTCTCTTCTTTATTTACTTCAACTAACATCAAATTGTAATTTAGTGGACAATCTATTTTTTTAATAATCTTCATTACTTTGACCTTTGTTTCTTCATTAAATAAGGGATGTAAGCAGTTTTCGTAATACTCACACAAAGTCTCATTACATTCTAGCTTTTTTCTTGATAAAACAATACCTTCTAGAAATTTTTGATTTAATACAGAAATGATAGTTTTTGTCTCTTGAACATCACAAACAAGCATTACACTATCATCAATTGGACATTTATGCTCTTTCTTTCTAACTTCAATTACCTTATAGCTATGGTGAACTTTTATAGAATTGATACAAACAGTTTTTAAAGAACAATTTTCACAAATCTCAATACCCCCTAAATGAATAAATTCATAATCTCTCTCTGCAACAAATTTGGGGATAAGAGTTAATACCATGATTAAAATTCCATAAAACCTCTATTTATTAACTATTCTATTCTTTCTTTTTTGCTTAAACCATTTAACTTTTAGTCAATTACGTTAAAAAGTTTTATAGCGCTAAGTACAAGGCTATTTATGTTTTCAAAGTCACATTTTAATATTTCAAAAAAGTTAAAACAATCTTGTTTTAACAATATCTATGAAAACTGAAGACAATATCTCAAAGGTGATGGAACTAGGGCAAAAACTGGGTTATTTACCCTACATGATACAGAGATATCTCACTCTTCTTGGTCTTCAGGAAGCATATTCCTTACTACATTTTAATGAAACATATTTAGAGAAAACTATTAGAATCAATACAATTAACGATTCACAAGAAATTATACTTGCCTCTCTAAAAAAGAAAGGGTTTATTCTTTCCAATATCCCTTCTATTCCTGAAGGGTATACAGTTATCAACTCTCCTGTTGCTTTATCTAGTACGCCAGAATTTTTAAATGGTTCATATTTTATACAAGGAAAAAATTCGATGTATCCTTCTCGATTACTTGATGCTTCTCAAAATGATTTAGTTGGTGATTTTGCTGCTGCACCAGGAGGTAAAACTTCTCACCTTGCACAGCTAATGAAAAATAAAGGGAAAATTATAGCAGTTGAAATTAGTGCAAATAGATGCCGATCCCTTAAAGCTAATCTCTCGCGAATGGGGATTAAAAATACAATCATTTTGAATATGGACGCTAGAAACATTCTTACCACCTCGTTAAAATTTGATAAAATTTTGCTTGATGCCCCTTGTTCAGGCTCAGGTATCATTGTTTCTGATAAAAGCAGAAAGAACAGTATAAATGAGGTAGAATTGAACAGGTTCTATACAAAACAAGTTGAACTCTTGGAAACTGCAATTAAATCTTTAAATGTTGGTGGGAACATTGTTTATTGTACGTGTTCATTAGAACCAGAAGAAAATGAAGCTGTAATATCTAAAATTTTGGAACACTATGATCTCTCTCTCCTTCCTCTTGACATTGAAGGTGACCCGGGTTTATTAGACTTTCAAGGAAAGTTTTTCAACTCTCAATTAGTAAATGCTAAACGGCTTTATCCCCATAAAACAAAAGGAGAAGGATTTTTTATAACAAAGATGGTGAAGAACAGTGAATGAAAGTACTTTTATTTTTAGACAGATATCCAAAACTGAAGCAGCTATACTTAGCGACTTCTTTATTACTAGATTAAAGTCTTCATTGGGGTCAATTGTTCATATGGACCTCTGGATAAAAGAGGGAAAAGTAAAAGAAGTATTTCTTGTTCCTTCTGATCTCTCTGAACTTATTTCATCGTATTCTTTAATCGTTTATTCTGCTGGGATATCGATTGGCATAATAAAGGATGACATTTTTCACTTAGAAATTGAAGGTGCTAAATACTTTGATTACCTTTTAACAAAGAAAATTCATGTGAAAACACAACAATTTCTTTATGGTCGTTCAATATTTGTTGCAAATGTTTTTGATTTTACTTCTCCTTTCAAAAAAGGAGATATTGTATCAGTTTATGGAAATGATGGTTTGCATTATGGCGTTGGTGAAACACTTCTGAGCTCCAATGAACTTAATCATGCTAAACCTAATGATATTTTAATAAAAGGAAAGAAAAATACTCCTTTCGATCGTGGATGGTATTTACGCAAAGGCGGATAAATGGGGAAATGAAACTCTTAAACAAAATTTAGTTGTTATTTCTGCTATCAAAAACAATAACCCCTTATCTTGTAGGCTTTCTATGGTTACAATTTCTTCTTAGTCTTTATTAAAACTTTAAATAAACACAAAGTATTTATACCAACTTTAGAAATACAGCTTGTAGTTTTGTTTAAACTGTAGAAACTATTTTTAGTTTCATTTAGTTAAATTGTAACTTAACAATTTATGTAGGGTTGTTGATTTGAGCTATAAAGAAGTTCTCGATAAAATTAAGGAAGATATTAAGGAAGAATTGGGTTCAGATTCAAAAAGTGTTACACAGATTGAATTTGAAGGACCTGAAGTCGCAATATACTCAAAGAATCCTGGTGTTCTTGTAAATGATGAAACCATTGTTAAAGATTTAGCAAAGAAAATAAGAAAAAGAATTGTCATTCGTTCCGATCCAAATGTTCGTTTACCTAAAGAGGAAACAAAGAACTATGTACAGAATTTGATAGGAGAAGAAGGGGAAATAACTTCATTTGACTTTGATGATAATTTAGGGGAAATAATAGTTGAAGCTAACAAACCCGGTGTTATTATTGGTAAATCTGGAGAAATATTAAGAAAAATTATTGCTGAAACTTTATGGCGCCCTCGTGTGATGAGAACGCCTCCAATTGAATCAAGAGTAATTAAAACAATAAGACATCTATATCAAGAGCATTCTGTTAAAAGACAAAGAATACTTAGATTAATTGGACAACGTATTCATCGGCCTCTTATATTTAGAGATGATACCATCAGAGTAACAGCATTAGGCGGTTATGCTGAAGTTGGAAGAAGCTGTTCTTTAGTTCAAACAGGTGAAAGCAATGTTCTTGTGGATTGTGGTATAAATGTAGGTGCTCACGCTCCTGGAAACATGTTTCCTAGATTTGATTTACCTGAATTTGATGTTGAAAGCCTCGATGCAATAATTGTATCACATGCACATCTAGACCATTCCGGCTTTGTACCTTATCTATACAAATATGGTTTTCAAGGTCCAGTGTACTGTACAAAACCTACTAGGGACTTAATGACCATGCTGCAGATTGACTTTTTGGATATAGCGGAAAAAGAAGGAAAAATGTTGCCTTACTTAAAGAAAGATATCACTGAAACAGTTCTACATACCATTGTTTTAGACTATGGTGAGGTTACCGATATCTCTCCTGATTTACGTTTAACTTTCCACAATGCTGGTCATATTGCGGGAAGTGCTATAACTCACTTACATATAGGTGAGGGTATCTATAATATTGCCTTTGCACAAGATATGAAATTTTCACGCTCTAATCTCTTAGAATCCGCTGTTGTTCGCTTTCCTCGTTTAGAGACCCTATTTATTGAATCTACATATGGTAAACCACAAGATATTTTGCCTAATAGGATTGAATGTGAGAAACAGTTGAGAAATATCATCTTAAATACTGTGAAGAAAGGAGGAAAAATTCTTATTCCTGTTTTAGCTGTAGGGAGAGCACAAGAACTTCTCATTATTCTTGAAACAATGATGCGTGAAAAATTAATACCAACTATTCCTGTTTACACCGATGGAATGATTCGTGAAGCAACAGCAATTACTACCTGTCATCCCGAGTTTTTAAGTAGAACTTTAAGAGAAAGAATCTTTCATTCTGGTCAGAATCCCTTTTTAGCTGAAGAATTCAAACACGTGACAAGCCAAGAAGAACGAGAAAAAATCGTTTTAGGTGATTCAGCTATTATTGTGGCAACAAGTGGTATGCTTAATGGAGGACCTAGCGTTTTCTACTTCAAAGAGTTATGCGCTGATGAAAATAACTCTATGGTTTTTGTCAGTTATCAAGGAAAAGGAACTTTAGGCAGTAAGATACAAAAGGGAATAACAGAAGTGTCTATTGTTGAAGGCGGTAAAACTGTTATGTATCATATCGCTATGCAACTACATAGTATCTCTGGTTTTACAGGTCACAGCGACCGTAGAGAACTAGAAAATTATGTCCAACGTGTTCAACCTAAACCTGAACGTTATGTGGTAATTCATGGAGAAGAATCAAAAGTTAATAAATTTGCGTCTTGGATTTATAAAACCACAAAGAAAGAAGCAATTGCTCCTCCAAATGGTTCATCTATTCGTTTAAGATAAATTATATTTGGAATTCCCAAATAATATCTTTTAGGTAATGAATAGTATGAACAACTTTTCCTTTTTTGCTTTTAGCAAATTTTTCTGGCGTCACAAGAGCTGAACCAATACCTAAGATGCTATTTGCGGTTTCTTCATGGATTGTTACAATATCTCCTTCCTCTATTCCTGATTCAAATGACACCACTCCTGGCGCCATAACATCTGCACCATTAAGAATGAATTTTATCGCCCCTTTATCAACAACAATAGCTGGTAGTTTAAAACCGCTTTCACGTATGCAATGAATTGAAGGGAGTAAAATCTCCTTATCATTTAATTGATAATAAAACAACCATATTTTTTTATCTTTTATATATGTCAAATATTGATCAGTTTTTACTTGTTCTATTATATCTGACTTACTAATGAAACTGCTACTTCCCTCTCCATATAAACTTTTCAACTCTGAAAGTAGATTTCTTTTATCTTTATTAGACAATATGTGTCTGTTTTTAATTTCCATCTTATCACTTATTCCAATTTAATCTTTTCTAGTATTGTTCCATATGCCTCTTTTACAGCAAAATACCTTTCTTTTGTAGATCTACCTAAAAGAAACATTTGTTCTTCATTTTCTAATCTTCTTGTATATTCGTCTTTCATGGAAATGATAAATTGTTCTACAACATCATGAAAACTTGAAATTAATTCTTGGGTAAATTGCGGAATGGAATAAATATAACGCAAAGTTGGATAAGATTCACTTCTTCTTTCAATTAAACCTACTTCTAGCATCTGTTTCAAATGCTTTTCAACAGCTGGTCGAGATATTTCTAGATTTTGCGTTAACTCATCAGCTGTCATTTTAACGTCTGATAACATAGTTAGTATCTTTCTCCGAGTTTGATCTCGAAAAATACTAAAAATTGATTCAGCTATCGAATTATCTAATACTTCTAGCTCCATACATTTGTTATACTGTTCATGAATTAAAATATTGCGCTTTTAACCTTTTGGTATAAGAATAAAACTTGGAGTAAAAACAAGTTAAAAAGCCGTTTTAAAGAATCATTATTAAATACCCCTCCTAATATATATTGGTGATATAAATGAATAAAGATGTCAAAATGTATGAAGAACTCCTAGAATTGTTAGAAAAACGATATAAAGAAGGAGAAATAGATAAAGAAAGTTATGAAGAGTTAAAAGCAAGATATGATGATAAACTTAGAAACGCAAAGGAAGCAGAAAAAGAAGCAGAGACCACTCCGTCCATAATAAGTGTTGCTGGATCACACAGTATATCAAATGATGCTATGTCATTTGCTGGTGCAACCAAAATAACTGGTGGTAAAGTGCTAAGGGATATTAGAATAGCTGGTGCAGGGAAAATTGATGGTGACATTGAGTGCAAAAATATGAAAGTATCAGGTGCTCTCAAAGCGACGGGAAGTGTAGTTGCGCATGGTTATGTTAAATGTTCAGGTTCATTTAAGTCAAATGGTAAACTTGAAGCTAAAGAAAACATTTCTTGCAGTGGTTCTGCCTCAGTAGATGGTACTGTTGATACTGAAGGTGAATTGGATACAAGTGGTTCATTTTCTGCCAGTGATAATGTTTTTGCTCAAAAAGCAATTTCTGCTTCTGGTTCATTTGAAGTTAAGGGCACTGTTTCTTCACAAGGTAAGATATTTTTAGGTGGAAAAACTAGGGTTGATGGAAATGTATTAGGGCAAGATGTAGAATTAAGTGGTAAGCGTTCTGCTTTCGAAAAAATGTTTAGAAAACGCGAATTATCTGAAGTGTCCGGTAGTATCTTCGCACACAATGTTATTGAAGTTGAAGATGTTCATGTTGAGAATAATGTAAAAGGAAAATTAGTTAAACTTGGCCCAAATGTTACTGTAGCGGGAACAGTATATTATGTTGATGATCTCCTTTTAACTGATGATGTGAAATTGGATAATAAACCTGTAAAAATTTCGATTGAAGAGTTAAAACTTTAACTCTTTCATTCTTTAATTTCACAAAAACCAATAGTAGAAGGTTTATTATTTAAGTCGACGAGGTAAGCGGCTTCGTCAAACGTAAAAGTAATCTCTTCGTCTAACTCTAAGTCAACCCAATATTTACTCTCAGTTTCAGAGATTTTTTCAATATCTACGACAGTCGCGAGAACACATTGCAATCCTATTATTATATGACGTGTTTTCCCTTTTTCAGGAATTTTTGAGTAAGGTAAAGCAGTTAACCTCACTCTCAATCTCTTCTTTATTTCCCACTTATCGGAATTAGATAAAATAAAACCTCTTTCAACATCTTTTGGCAACAACCCTCTAAGCGCTAATCCTACTCTGTCACCCACATTTGCGCTATTTTGTTCAACATCACTGATTTGTATAGAACGCACAATACATGTACGTTTAGAGGGAAAAACAAATAACTTCTCTGTTCTTTTTAATTGGCCTGCACGTATTCTCCCTAAAATTACTGTCCCTACACCCGTTACAGGAAAAATATGGTCAACATCGATTCTCGAAATATCCTCTTGTGGAGAAAAAGAATAAATTGGTCTTTTTTCTGCTTGAAGACAAATCAACTCCTTTAGTTTAAGCAAAGATTCACCATCCGAGAAATTTATGTCTAAAATCGGGAATTTACTTATCTCTAATTTAGTAAAAATTTTCTGAATTTTCTCTTTAATCTCATTTACATTGACATATTCATCCTCATGTGCGATAATAATAATTCCGTTTCTAAATTTTAATGCTTCAAGTAACAAAGCAAATTCACCCGTATACACATCAGGTCCTGAAAGAGGTATCAAAATTATTGGAACATCTGTCATTAAAGCAGTTTGATACAAACTTAGTTTCTTTTGAGGGAATTGAATTGGGTCGACCACCTCTATAACAAAATCTTTACTATAACTGTATAGTCGTATATCAGAAGCAGTTCCCTTTTTTCCTAACTTTCCAGCTAATTTTGCCCTAATTTCAGGTTCACTGCCGAATAAGTACACACAGATTGTTCTCGTCATTGAAAAGCATTTCAGTTAACTCCTTAAAAGCTTAATTTATTCGGAGTTATCCTTTTATAACAGTACTTTTTTTTAATAACATCAATCTACTCGAGAGAGTAAGATTTGTGATAATTCAATTAAGTGATTTACAATGGCTGAAGAAGAAACTATTGGCAAAAATAGGACTGAAAAAGAGAAAGAAACTGAAAAAGAAAGAAAAACACAAAAAAAACCTATATTCAAAATTGTGGCTCTAACTTTGGCTATTCTTCCTCCTGTATGGATATATGTTTCTTATTTAATCTCTCAAAATGTTGATGATATGATGATATTATGGCAATCTATTGGTATTTTAATGATTGCATGGATTACATTAGGCATTATGATCTCTTTCAAACTTAAACGTAGAAAGACAAAAAATAAATAATTAGAGTTTTTCATTCTTATATGGATGAAATTGAATTAAAAGCCTATTTCTTTCCTTGGGAACTAGATTCTCTCAAAAACATTGAGACCCATATCTCCTCTATTACGAATTCAAATTGGATAGAACACAATATACGAGATACTTTTTATTATCCTTATCCATTTCACTTTCCACCTAGTTTTGATTTAAGATGTAGAGAAATAAATGGAACTAGCACTTTAACCTATAAAGGTGTAATAGATTTGTCTGGTGGCTATAAAAAAAGAGAAGAACTTAACCTCAATGTTGATGATTTTGAAACTTTACATAGAATTTTGGAAAAAATAGGCTTTAAGAAAAGAAAACAAATAATAAAAAAAAGGAAACTCATAAACTTTAATAATACCTCCATTTCAATCGACTATTTCACTCATATTGGCGCAGTTATCGAAATTGAAGGCACTCCTGATCTCATTGAATCTACTATTTCCCTTCTATGCTTGCCCAGACCTCTCTTTCAACCAATAACCCATAAAAACGTTTTAGAGCGTTTTCGTTCTGCAAGGCATAAGACTTACAAATTATAAACAAAGGTCTAGTAGAATATATAAGCAGTTTTATACATAAAGTTTTAATATACCCAAACCGATTACCCAAACAGTAAAGCATATTATTAAGAGTATGCAATAAACTATTACTGGCGAAAAAGGTAAGAACTATGAAAGCAAATATTCATTTAGAAGAAAATCTTAATATTAAGGCTGATAATAAGGGAAAGATTGTTTCTTCTGACTCAAACGGTGTTCTGAGCATAAACAATAAAAGTTCAAGTACTACCCTATGGGGTATTGACCTACGTGCTGAAATAGGTGCTGATATCTCAGGTTTTCCTGAAGAAACAGTTCCTCATATTGAAGCAAGTAAATCATTTACTCGAAATTACGGAACTACTGTTAATCCCTTACTCGAAATAAATGAAAAGGTTGATACCAATTTTGATGGAACTACAATTAATGTTAAAAATAAAGATCTTGTTTTTGGAATAGATCAAAACTTGGCTTTCCAAATAACAGTGAAAAACAATTTTACGTTTAAGTTGGAAAACATCAAAGTTGAAAAATATCTACCTATTGACACAAAAGAAATTAGAGCAATTGATCCTTTTCCTGGAGAAATTACTATAGAAACAGATGCAAGGAAAGCAAAATGGGTTATACCTTTCTTAAAACCTGGAGAAAGTGCAACACTTATAGTATCCTCACTTTGTCATCCCACTACTGTACAACCTTATAAAACAGGACAAATATTCTGCAAATGTGAAGGAAATAGCAAAATGAGTTCAATAACACCTTCTATTAAAGCTGAAGCTGATAATGTAGATTTGGAAGTAAAAGCTTTAGAAAGTGATACTGCTAACCAATGGAATGTAGAATTTGGATTAAGAAATGGCAGTGAGTTTGAACTAATGCTTACCAAAGTGACAATTTCTGTCAACGATGTAGACAAATTCAATCAAGAACCCAAAGAACATATTGACGCTAAATCTGATCAATTATCATGGAAACAACAAATTGTTGTTACATCCAATGATTACCCTGAAATAACAAAATCCTTCGATTATTATGTTCAATATGAAGTAACTGAACATTCAGTTATACACTATGAAAAAGACAATGATATCATAAATGTTACAAAAGTTGATGTTGTAAAAACATTTGAACCAGCTCATGCTACAACTTATACCGTAGTGCCACTTGTTGCAACAATTGACATTAAAAATAGTGGAACAAGTAATGTCGGTTCATTAAAAATTGAAGATACAATTCCTGCATATATGATGGTCGATAAAGTATTAGCTGAGTCCGCACAAAAAGCTTTAGATATTGATTTTCTTGAAAGACCTAAAGAAGAAGTAAAAGTACAAGAAGAACATAGAGAAGTCGCAACATTCGAGGAATTAGAAGGGGACAAAGAAGAAAAAGTAGAAGAAGTATTACCTCCTAAACCCGAAGATATCTCTGAAGTAAGGAAATATCACTATGACTTAAAAGCTTTAGAAATCGCTCCTGGTGAAATTGTGAAAGTTAAAGTGATTGGAAAAGCTAATAAGCCCAAAGTCGGTGGTGATCACCCTGCTCCCGCAATCATCGATGCCTTTGCACCTAATCCAACAAAAGCTTACAGAACAGAAGCAAAGTTTGAAGGAAAAGAACCTAAACTAATTGTTGACTACAAAAAACGTTCCTACAAGATAACTTCAATCTTCAAGAAATTAACAGAAAATGAGTTCGAAATAGAGATACCTGTAGAAAATAGTGGAGAGGTACCATTAGACAATGTTCTGGTAACACAACCAATATTTAATTCAGAATACACTGCACATACACCTCCTACTGTAGATGTTCAAGTTGAAGGAAGCAATGTTAAATGCCATATCAAGCGAATTAACATTGGTGAAATAGTGAAAATTGTTCTTACTGTGAAATCAGAAGGACCTTTGAGACAACAGCAAGCAACTATTAAAATACAGGATTAACCTCCTATCTCTTTTTCCTTTTTATCTTTCTTTTTATTTTTCTTTTCTATCTTTGTAATTTCTGTTTCGAATTATGAAATTACTACTTTAGTTTCTTTAATAAATTTTAAAAGAAGAGTCGTGATTATTGAGTTGTTTTAGATGTCTAAAATAAATAAAGTTGTTGCTAGAGAAATTATTGATTCAAGAGGCAATCCTACTGTTGAAGTTGATGTAATAACGGATACAGGCGCATTTGGACGAGGTATGGTCCCTTCTGGTGCTTCAACAGGGAAATTTGAAGCTCTTGAGTTAAGAGATAAAGAAAAAAGTTATCTTGGCAAAGGAGTAAAAAAAGCTTTAACAAACGTAAAAGAACTAATAACTCCCAAAATTATGGGTTTAGATGTTACTGAATTAAGTTCTATTGATAATCTAATGCTTGAATTAGACGGTACAGAAAATAAAAGTAAACTTGGCGCAAATGCGATGTTAGCAGTATCACTTGCAGTATGTAAAGCTGGTGCTCAATCTTTAAATCAACCTGTTTACAAATATTTGAATCCTGAAGCACAATATCTTCCCGTTCCAATGCTAAACGTAATAAATGGAGGAAAACATGCTGGAGGCAATCTGAAAATTCAAGAATTTATGCTAATACCACATGGTTTCTCAACATTTCGAGAAGCTCTTCAATCATCTTGTGAGATTTATCAAGTTTTGAAAGGAGAACTGAAAAAAATTAGTCCTTCAGCTATAAATGTTGGTGACGAAGGTGGTTTCGCTCCTTCTTTAGATACTGCACCTCAAGCACTAGAGATATTGGTAAAAGCTATAGAACAAGCAGGTTATCAACCAGATAAAGAAGTAACTCTGGGATTAGATTGTGCAGCATCAGAGTTTTATGAAAATGGAACTTACAATCTAGATGGCAAGAATTTCAATGCAGACGAGTTATCCGATTATTATGTTGAATTAGCAAAAAGTTTTCCCATTACTTCAATAGAAGACCCATTTGACGAAAGTGATTTTGAAGCTTTTGCAATTTTAAAGAAAAAAAATCCTACTCTGGCAATTGTAGCTGACGATTTAACTGTTACAAACCCCATAAGAATAAAAATGGCAATAGAGAAACAATCTGCAAATTATCTTTTAACTAAAGTTAATCAGATAGGAACTATTACCGAATCAATTAATGCTGTGGATTTGGCAAGAACAGATAACTGGGGAATTGTTATATCCCATAGATCTGGTGAAACAGAGGATGCCTTTATCTCCGATTTAGCAGTTGCTCTATCTGCAGAAAAAATCAAGACTGGTGCACCTGCAAGAGGAGAAAGAACTGCAAAATACAACCAATTATTGAGGATTGAAGAAGAATTAGGTGAAAAAGCTATTTACAGAAATATTCGCTAACTCTTCTCTCTTTTGTTTTTTACCAAAAATTCATTAAACAAAACAAAAATAATAAAATAATGAAGGATAGAAAAATTACTATGGCAGATATAGGTGAGAGAGGTTTTCTAAAGAGTATCTCTCACTTAATAGACGATACCATCTTAGGCTTTGGTGATGATGCATCAGCTTATCTCCTTCCTTCTGGTGATGTTTTAGTAATAAATGTAGACATGTTAGTTAAAACTACAGATATCTTATCCGGTACCTCTCCTAAACAGATAGGGAAAAAAGCGGTTACAATATCTGTTAGCGACATAATAGCAAAAGGAGTTTATCCTCTTGGGTGTTTAGCTAGTGTTGCTTTTCCCTCTCACATGGAAATTATTGAAGCAAAAGAAATTATAGAAGGAATCAAGGAACAATCTACTCTCTATAACTCTCTTTATTTAGGAGGAGATTTGAATTCAAGCATAGACACTATTATTGATATAACAACTTTTGGTATAACCTCTCAAGAAAAAATAATAAAAAGAAAAAGCATAGAAAATGGTGACTTATTATATACTACAGGGTATTTCGGATATACCACTCTTTGCTTCAAAAAGTTTCTAAAAAAAACAGAGATAACAAGTTGTTTAACTAAAAGTATACTCGATTCAGTATATGAACCCAAAGCCCGAATTGAATACTTAGAACTGATGAATTCTACTCCGATAAAAGCATGTATTGATTCATCAGATGGATTACAAACTAGTTTAAATGATTTAATGGGCCTAAATGGTGTGGGCGTAAATATCTCAACTGTCCCCATAGATCCATTAATTCTTTCTATCGCAAATGAAGAGCAACTTGATCCCCTAGAATTAACTTTTTGTGGAGGAGAAGAGTTTGAGTTACTGTTAGTAACGTCACCTGAGAATGGACAAATAGTAGAAAAAAAAGCAAAACAATACGGTCTACCCCTATATCCTATCGGAACTTTCAATGAAGAAAAAGAAAAAATCTCTATTATTGACCCACTTTTTCAAGAAAGGAAAATTCCTTCATCATCATATGAGCACTTCAAAAACTGATTTAACTAAAATTTCTTTTTTTACATAAACAGAAAGAAAATGCTCAAATACCCTTTTTTTATTTTTTATT
This sequence comes from uncultured archaeon, assembly GCA_964514425.1. GTDB lineage: Archaea > Asgardarchaeota > Heimdallarchaeia > Heimdallarchaeales > Heimdallarchaeaceae > CAZEQQ01. The sequence goes on along the minus strand of CAZEQQ010000001.1, from coordinate 5,606 downwards.
GTGAATATGAACAATGATATATCATTTCTCCCCCATTTAACTTGGAGAAGTACTTTTAATCCTTGGATTATAGCACTTCCATTCTGTTTGATTGGATTTGTCTATGGTTTGGTGTTCAAAAGTTTTACTGGAGAATTTACTCTTTTCTTTAACTCACCCAATTCTGACATGATGATATATCAAATTGCTAATGGGTTCCTTCTTCTTTTAGTATCGATTTTTGGTGCGCTTTTTATCATGTTTACAATGAAAAGGAATTTGAAAAAATATATTTTCTATATATTTTCAATATGTTTGATAGTTTCCATTCTTAGTGTAAGTTGGGTGCACGGATACATAATACGCGTTACTTTTTTCATTGACTTTATATGGGTTGAAATAGTACTCTTTTTCACTGGTATTCTACTAGCGGGTAGTTCCTTAATCTATTTAATAAAAAAAAAGGGAGGTTTGCTAGAAAGAAATGCCACAATATTTGCTTTGAGTGTATTATATGGTACAATATTCGGAATCACTCTCTCTTTTTGGGCTTTCTTAGTCTTTGCAAACTTTCTAGCTGTGTTTGACTTCTATTCTGTTTTCAAAGGTCCTATAAAAAAAATGATGGACGAATCAGATTGGCTACCTCCTGCAATAATAGAAAGAGGTCAAACCTATTTTATTGATATTGGAATTGGTGATCTTGTATTATACGGCGCAGTTATAACTTTTTCAACAAAATATCTTGGCTTTTTGGTTGGGATTATAGTGTTATTCGCCTTAATCATCGGTGTAAAAGCTTCAGAGTTAGGAGTAAGAAAGTATGGTAAATTTCCTGGCTTAACATTTCCTGTCATTTTATCATCCATTGTTATTATCACAGGATACTGTTTTATTATGTAATTCTTGACAATAAATCAACTTCAATCGCTCTCACAAGCAACAAAACATTTAAAATAAACATAATATTGGTTGGATTGGTTGATAGAATTTGTCTTTGAGAAGATTTCGTTATAGAGGAAAGAGCCTTGAAGAGTTATCAGAACTTTCACTTGATGATGTAGCTAAATTACTACCTTCAAGGAGAAGAAGAAACTTAATGAGAGCTCAATTTTGGACACATAGAAGAAAATTATTATTAGAAAAATTAAGAGAATCAGCAGAATCAGCAAGAAAAGGAGATAAAATTATTGTAAAAACTCATGAAAGATCTTTTCCTGTAATCCCTGAAATATTAGGTGCTCACGTTGCAGTATATAATGGGAAAGAATTTTTAGAGTTTCAAGTACGTCCTGAAATGTTAGGATACACATTCGCTGAATTTGCGCCAAGCATTAAAGTAGTACGACACGGATCACCAGGTATTGGTGCGACAAAGTCTTCTCTTTATGTTCCTCTCAAATAAAGCTTATTCAAGCTTTCTTCTTTTCTTTTCTTTCCTTTCCTTTCTGCACAAAAGTCAAAAGAAACTACTTTTTTAGAACTTTGAATAAAATAGTGTGGACAACTATTCATAACTTCTTTTGATCATTATAAGAACTTCAATTCTATAATCAAACTCCTAAAAAAAGACTTATAAATTTACATATAAAAAATGACTTATGATATGGAAAAAAGGTGATTTTTAATGCCTAAAAAACGAAAATCTGGAGGTCGTACAAAAGGAAGTAAAGGAGTAGCTTCCCAAGTACAATGTGCTTCCTGTTCTAAACTGACAACAAGAGACAAAGCAAAGAAATTTACAACATATTCAAGTGCTGTAGACTATAGATTGGCAGCTGAAATAAAAGCTGAAGGTGGGTACCTCCCTCGACAATCTAAAACTGTTTATTACTGTGTTTCTTGTGCAATACATAGAGGACGAATTCATATTCGCCAAGATAAAGAAAGAAAAGATAAATAGGCGTAAATAATACGCCACTTTATTTTATTGGGAGTGGAAGTTGATCATTCACTTCTGGAACCTTTTAAAAAGTGGAAATAAAAAAATTAGTAATAAATTAGTGAAGAATCAAATTATTCTTTTTACTTCTCCCTCAATAATCATATAAACGGGAATACCCCCTTTTTTCAAAAAATCTTTCCCATCAAAACCCATGTCATCGTTCATTACAAAAATATCTCTAATCTGAGCATTTACTAAAACTCTAGCACACATAGTACAAGGAACAGTTGAACAATATAGTGTAGCATCTCGGCAAGAAACACCATATAGCGCACATTGAATAATTGCATTCATTTCTGCATGAACCTCAGTGCACAACTCATATCGTTCCCCTGACTTTATCTCTCCTTTCTTCTTCAATTCCTCGCGACAACAACCTACATCCGTTTCATGAGGGAAACCTTTTGGGGCACCATTGTACCCTGTAGCTAAAACACGTTTGTCGTGTACTATTACCGCACCAACTTTTCTATGTGGTGATGTTGCCCTACTAGCAACAAGTTCTGTCATTTTTAAATAATACTCATGTATAGATGGTCTCATTAACTGCTATTTAAACAACTTAAATAAATAGTTTCGTATATTTGTAGTGAACTAAGGAGCGACTAAGAACGTCTTACTAGAAACTCCTTCCTTATGATTTCATGATAATTGGTATTGTATGTGATTTTAGTGCAATAGAATAAATAAAGTAGGCACATAGAATTATAATAATTTTATGCACCAATCAATTTGTAGAATGATTCAAGAGTAAGTCTTTCTACTTGTGAGAGTTTTTTTGTCAATTCTCGTAATTCTTTTTCTTTGTATTCATTTCTTTTTACTTTTTCTGCCATTTTTTTCACCTTTTTTGTTTAATTTCCTATGAGTTGATATTTTGCTAATTTGGTTAGCATTTCTATTTTGCTGAATTCTTTTCCATTTTCTTTTTCTTTCCAATTTGTTTGATTTTGTTTATTTTTTTCTGCCATTTTTTTTCACCTACTATACATAGAGACTCACCTTTATTAAGGAGTTTTAAAATTCACTCCCTAAAACGGTTAAAATCAAAGTATAACTGAACTATATGTAAGAATAATTCCTTTACATTCTAGGTTTACACTTAAACCTTTTAGCTTAAACCGCAATTGATAATGTGTTTTAGCAATAACCTTTTTAGCTTACTTTATTCTGGACTTATGACGTAAATTGATAACATCTCTAACTTTCCTTATCCCTTCCTTTACTGTTAGATCCAAGCAGAACACAAATATTAAAAGTTTAACAAGTGGTTACCAACGTGTTGATGTTCTAGCTAGATGTGTCTTAAATACAAGTCATATTGCTTCGCGTTCAAATTATGATGTAAACATAATCCTTTATTTGGCTCACGAAGACGAACAATGTGCATACTTTCTTTCGTTATCAAAACTCGTCGTTCCTCTTTATACTGAATATGATGCACTTCAATTAGTTATAGATGTGTTAAATCAAAAACATTCTAACATAAGCACATCAGAATCAATTGGTTTTCAAGATCTCATTTTTAGGTTAAAAGAAACTTGTACGCTGTACTACCTTACCTCTGAGGGTAAAAAAATCGACTACATTCTAAATGAAATTGAAAAAACTTCTTCCCTTTGTTTTATTTTGGGTAGTCAGAATGATCTAGATACACAACAACAAAATTTCCTCTCAGAACTGAAAGTTAAAGAAATAAGTATCTTAGAAAAAGAAGTTAGGATAACTGAAGTTTTTTAAATAACCTCATTTTTTTTATTATGCCAATGAATCCCGAAGATATAGAAAATGACCTTCTAGAACCTAGAAAGTCAAAAGCATTTCAACGCTTAGAAAAAAAACTTACCATTGACACATTATGGTTATGGGTAATAAGATTATTGAAAGATGGTCCAAAGTACGCTTATGAATTAAGACAAGAATTTGAAGAAAGATTTGGTTTTTGTCCTGCCACTGTAACTAATTATACTGTTCTCTATCTTTTGGAGAAAGAAGGTATAGTGGAAAGAGTCGAATCTAAAGCATCCAGTATACGATTAGATCGAAAATATTACAGTTTAACAGAATTTGGAAGCGAATTGTTTGATGAAGCCAATAAATATTTCGCTGAAATTCATAACAAACTTTTCAATTGCATCGAGAATAAAGAATAATATTATTTCTTCAATTTTTCCAACTTTTTTACTTATTTTAGCATATTCTTTTTTACATTCTCCTCCTACCTTATTGTAAAATCCTATCTTTTTATATTCCGTATCTTTATTGTAATGAGCCATATACCATAAGTACAGTTATAAGAAGGTAGGGAACATAATAATTGAGTTAGTCGAGTTGTTAGCAAAAAATAGATACTTGTCACAAATATTTATAATATTAAATTTTAATAAATTTTACAAAAAAAGAAAAAAAAGTTTCCTAATGATCAAAATAGTGAAACATTATTATAGCTACTATACCCGGTCCTGTATGTGTGAATATAGATGCTCCGATATCCAAATCTCCCAAAATTTTTATTTGGTTGTATTTCTCCTTCAGATATTCTTTAGCAATTTTTAGACCTTCCTCAGCTTTCCCACTTGTTAAGTAAACAGCCAAATTTGCTTTTGTTTTAATGTCACTATATGCTCTATCAATTATTTTTTTAATTGCTGCTTCATATGACCTTGCAGCTCCGAAAGCTTCTAATTTTCCACTATATGTCCCTTCTAAGCATGGTGTGAGTTTTAAAGCTGTTCCAACAGCATATCGAAATTTACTAACTCTTCCACTTTTCATGAGATATTTCAGTGTTTCAACCGTAAGTGTAGACTTTAACTCATTCATTCTAAAATGATTTAACTTTTCTACAACTTCTTCCGCGGATAATCCTTCCTCAAAAAGTTTTGCAGCTTTAATTGCTTGTATGCCTATTGCCATAGATGCTTGAGCTGAATCATAAATTGTTATGTTTGCTTTTCCTCCTTGTCTCAAGTAGTGTCTTTTTGCAAGATGAGCTGTATTGTTTGTTCCTGTTACTGAGGATGCCATAGTAACATAGAAAATCTCTTCAAATCCTTCACTTTCTAAGGCTTTGTATAATTCTAAAATATCATGGGGATTTGCATGTGCTGTGCTAGGGTGATTGTTCGCCGTTAGTACTCTTTCATAATATTCTTTATTCGTTATATCTACACCTTCTTTTAGGCTTTCTTCAGTATCAGGCAGAATAACAAAAAAGGGATTTACTCTTATTTTATATTTCTCAATCAATTCTTTGCTTAAATCAGCTCCAGAATCGGTTATCAAACAATATTTTTTCATAATAGTCACTTGTAGTTGTAAATTTATTGTTCTATTTTAAGTTATCTAAGAAACAATTTTTATTGTTCTAAATCAAACTCGAAACATATCTCTTGCATAACATTATACTTTATAAATAAACACTCTCTATAATTCTTAGACTCTGACAGTTAATAATTGGTGTTATCACTTTGATTAATAAATATCCCTCACAAGAAGATGATAAAATCGAAATCAAGAACAAAGATAAAACATCTTTGACTGATAACGAGCAAACCATTATTGATGGTCAGAACGCTTCTGATGAAACTTCTGTTTCTGATGAAACTTCTGTTTCTGATGAAGCTCCTGTTTCTGATGAAGCTCCTGTTTCTGATGAAGCTCCTGTTTCTGATGAAGCTCC